>NZ_JASJXO010000038.1:0-36780 GCF_035018625.1 Subtercola sp. RTI3
ACCACGACAAGCACAATAAGACAAGGTGGGTCTCGATCTAGCCGTCACCCCGGGCCTCATTCAAGTTGACATAGCCATACGGTGTCCTAGAAGTACCTGATGACCTCAAGTTGGCAGCCTTGGGGATCGCAGCGGCGTTCTACAACTACGCGATCAACGGCGGGCAGAACATCGTCTCAACATCTGTGGGCAGTTACCGCATTCAAACGATTGGCGCAGTGCGAGGAACTGGCACTGGTGGACCTAACCCAGCTATGAATACGGCTGAAGCGAACTATCTGATCATCGATAGCTACGCCATGCAGAGGGTGTGATGCTGGGGCTTCTTCATACAGCCACTACCTCACGAGCGCAGAAGATAGGCACCAACGGTCGTCAGAGCTACGTAACGAAGCTCAAGTCCGTCAGCTGTCTCTTTATGCCTATGAGTCGAACCTCAGCCGTACAGAACGGCTACGACGTTGGTAAAGCATGGGATGTCTACTTCGACGACGGAACTGACGTGCAGGTAAACGATCGACTCTCGTTCAACGGTGAGAACTACATCGTCAAAGGACGTCAGGTGTTTTCAAGCTTCCCCGCTGTGAGCCACATCCAGGTCACAGCTGTCACGGAGAACGCTCATGCCTAAAGGAATCACCTACTCGATCGTTGCGAATGCTACTGATGTCGAGACCGCACTGGGCGAGTTAGCAGCTCTGTTTCCTCGTTACGTAAATGCGTGGCTGATTGAAGCAGCGAACATGACCAAGGGCGAAATGAAGTCAAAGGTCAACCAGGGTGTGGGCGCATCAATGGGGCAGGGAATCGCCAACAACATCGACATCGAGTACAACACCGCTACGCAGTCAGCCGTAGTGGCTCCGAACAAGAGTGTCGCGTCTTACGCCCTCCCTTTGGAGACAGGATCTGCACCTCACCGACCGCCTTCTGGTCCCGACTCGTCACTCGCGCAGTGGTGTGAAATGAAGGGTCTCAACGTGTTTGCCGTTGCAGCCACAATTGCTCGGGACGGTACGAAGCCTCATCCATTCGTAGCGCCGACCTTTCGAGTTGTCGAAGGTCCGATCAAGGCACTCTTCTCTAACGGTGTGGCGATGTTCCTTGATATGAGGGGAGCGCTATGACGACTGACACCAGAGGTTTGAACAGGCGTATCAAAGACGCTCTCGTCACCATCTTGTCGTCTCTGCAATACGACGCCGGCAGTGGAGCTGAAGACGCCTTCGTTGATGTCGTCGACAACACTCGAGACGCATTCGAAGGTTCACCAATCGCGCGAGTCTTACCTGACGGGTTCGCTAGTACGCCTGGCTCAAACTCTCAGAACGATCACACGCCAAAGTTCGATGTGATCGTGAGTTGGCCATTGGAAGATCCTTCCGACGTTGAAAGTGCTCTCTATGACCAGCTGTACGACATCACTGACTTGATCGTAAACAAAGTCGAACACGATGACTGGGTGGACGAGCTAACTCAGATCGATCCCAATATTCAAAACTGGATCATGGATATAGGTAAAGTCTCTTGGCGAATAGCGTCTGGTAAATCAGGAGCATTACTCCTATTGGAAATCGTAATAGGCATTACATATTCACAAGATCTATAGGACGTGTTAAATTGAGATTATGACCGATAAGCCACAAGAGAACATAGAAGAGCAATCAAAGAATGAGATTGCTAAGAATGTTGTCACGGCTAAACGGCGCTACTTCTTACCTCATCACGGTGTATCCATTGAAGCGGAAACTCCAGAAGAGGCGGTGGCGGAATACAACAAAACTATAAGTGAAAAGGCAGGTGAGTAATGGGTAACCCTTTTATCGGACGTAAAGACTCTGTGGGGGTTGGCATTGAAGCAGTTCCCGGAACTACCGTCGCCCCTCAAGCTTGGCAACGTCACCTAGCGCTTTCTCTAGACCCGAACACAACCGTCATTCAGAACACGAGCGCAATGGGGCGAGTTGAAGAGGTCAACGACTCTGCTGTAACTGAGCAGTGGGTTGATGGAACGATCAACGGCAAAGTCACCTCGAACACCATTGGTTACTTCATGCTTAACATGCTTGGCATTGTCACTCCGACTCTTCACTCTGGAGAGACAGCTGTCTGGGACAACCTCTTCACGATTGACCAAGGCAACGTTCCGCCAAGCCTTACGTTTGCTCGATCCAACCCAGTGATCGCTCGGCGCTTTGGGCTCGGAACTCAGTCTGATATTGAGTTCAGTTACAAGCAGAACGACTGGGCTCAGTTCACGAGTACGGTCATGGCTAAAGCTGGGCAGACAAGCTCAGAGACTGTCGCGTTTATCGCCAATGAACCTGAATTTACTTCTAAGCACGTCACAGTCAAACTTGCTGCCAATGTGGCTGGTCTATCCGCTGCGTCAGCACTTCAGCTCAAGAGCCTCAAGTTCAAGATCTCTCGTAAAGCCGATCGCTTCACTCCTATGGGTGCAATCGACCCTGTCTCTTTCGACAACGAGGACTACTCCGTTACAGGTAGCTTCGTCCTTCGATACACAGATCACACTCTCGAAGACCTTGGCATGCTCAACACAACCCAAGCTTTGAGCATCGACCTCACAAACAGTGACGTCACAATTGGTACTGCGGCACACCCTCAGCTGACTTTCACAATGCCGCAGGTTCGCCTTGCGCCGATCAGTTTAGATGACCCGCTCAAACAGGCACTCAGCCAGACCATCAACTTCTCATGTGAACTCAACTCCACCCTTGGTTACTTGATTCAAGGCAAGTTGGTGAACACGCAGAACGGCTACGCACATGCCTAGGAACCTCGCCATAACGAAACGAGTGTCCCTTGCTGATATCGCTGATGGCTGGACCGATGAGGCATTCGCGCTCATTCGACCTGCTACTTACGGCGATCGCATCGAGCTAACTGAATTCACTGACTCCGCTCCATCCAGAGCTGCTCAGTTGAAGTATCAACTCGACTTCACAAAGGCGCGAGTCGTCAGTGGAAAGGTATTCGTTCTCGATGACAAAGGTCAGTTAGTACTTGATGACTATCAGCCAGGAGACCTAGATGCAAGCAATGAACTTAACGACAAGCTTTACCTTGAGATCAATGGAATCACCCTGGACCCAAAAGATTTGAAGACAGAGACGGAAACGTCACCGATCATCGAGCCTTCGACCAAGCCTTAGTTCTCTACGAACAATACGAAGATGTAATTGTTAATCGTGACTCAACTGCTGCTAGTCAAGCTGTCTTAGAGGATATTAGATTTCTTCGTTATCGAGAGAGAATGCATCTCTCCTATTGGGATGCTCTTCAAGAACCTAGCGAAGTAATTGAGCACGCCCTAATCATATGGGAATTAGATAGTCAACATGTTAAATTGAAAGAGAAGAGCAACTAAATAACTTAATACGGATATCTAAGTAGTGGCAGCAAATGAAAACATAATTAGCATTCTCATTGCGGCAAAAGATGAAGCCTCTGCTGTCATTGCCTCCGCTGCTGCAAAGTCCAAAGCCGCTACTGCTGAACTCAATGCATCGAGTACAGAAACTAGCTCAGTATCGAGCGGGCTAAACGACGTACTCGGCAAGACCGCTTTAGTCGCAGGCGTCGCCGCTGTCGCCATCGGAGTCGTCGCGGTCAAAGCGGCAGGCGACTACCAAGCAGCTCTCACCCGTCTTGTCACCTCAGCCGGTGAGACTGAAAGCAATCTCAAGCTCATAAGCAGCGGCATTCTTGATGTCGCCAATTCAACAGGTACGTCGACCACACAGCTCACCGATGCGATGTACACCATCGAGTCAGCCGGTCAACACGGGGCAGACGGTCTTCTTGTTCTAAAAGCAGCCGCTCAGGGTGCGAAGGAAGAGAACGCCAGCGTCGAGACAGTCGCGGACGCTGTCAGCTCGGCGCTTCAGGACTATCACCTCAAAGCTACTGACGCGGCTCAGGTCACGAGCACGTTCGTATCAGCCATCTCTCAAGGTAAGACGACCTTCGAAGCCTTTGCTGGCTCTCTTAGTTCTGTCCTTCCTATAGCCAGTGCTGCTCACGTGAGTCTCGTCGATATCTCTGCAGCAATCGCGAGCATGACTGTTCACGGAATGTCAGCAGACCAAGCGACCCAGGACTTAGCTCACTCAATAGGCAAGATGCAGAGCCCAACGCAGCAGATGACGAACTACTTGGCTCAGCTAGGCATTACAAGTTCTGAGCTCTCTACTGACCTCGGCTCTAAGGGCATTACGGGCACGCTTCAGCTCATCAGCGACACCATCATGCAAAAGATGGGTCCATCCGGCAAAGTCCTCATCGACTCAATGAATCAAAGCAAGATCGCCGTCTCCGATGCGAAAACCATGATCGCCTCGATGCCTCCGAGTCTTCAGAAGCTCGCTCAAAACTTCTTCGACGGAAAGGTCACAGTTGCCGACTATCGCAAGGAGATGAAAGAGCTTCCAGTTGACCAAGCGAACCTTCTGGCTCAGTTCTCTGCGCTGACGGATCGAGCACACGGTTTCAACTCTCTCCTCAAGAGTGGCTCACCTGAGGCAAAGACCTACGCCGCTTCTTTATACGCTGCGACCGGTGATGCGACGACTCTCAACACTGCACTGATGCTCACGGGGGAGAACACCGACTACGTAAACAACGCGGTCAAGGCAGTGAGCGCTGCGACTGTCGACGCAAGCGGTAACGTCCGTGGCTGGTCAGAAGTCCAGAACAACTTCAACCAGAAGATGTCACAGGCTGGTGAGGTCTTTCAGACAGACGCGATCAAGCTCGGCACCGTTCTTCTTCCCGCACTTACAAGTGTCGTTGGCGGCTTCCTCGCGGTGAACAACGCGGTTCAAAGCTTTACGTCTGAGCACTCCAGAGCCCTCCAGGTGGCTCTTACGACTTTGGGAGTAGCGCTGGGCACATTTGCAATTGGAAACCTCGTCAGCGGCATCTACGGCTTCATTACGGCGGGTGGAATCGCGACAACTGTGACGCGAGCATGGGCAGCTGCACTTGCACTCCTGAGTGACATAAACCCTGTCGTTCTCGGGCTCACGATCCTCGCAGGCGCAGTGACCGCATTCAGCATGTCAACGAGTTCTTCTAAGACGACCAGCGACAGCTTTTCAAACGCTCTCAAGAATCAGAAGGATGCCCAAGAAGCGTTGACCAATGCCACAAACGCAGCGAAGACCGCGCAGGACGAACTCGCTCATGCCCAGCTACAGCAACAGCAAAACTCCCTGAACGTCGAGCTTGACCAGAAGGCGCTCAACGATGCCATCAAGCAATACGGCGCTAACTCTATAGAAGCGCGACAAGCGACGTTGAATTTGAAACTCGACCAGCTCGCTCTCAAAGATTCCAATGATGCTCTCGCGAAATCAGTTGAAAACGCGACTCAGAAGTTAACCGATCAGAAGGTAGCTCAGAACGACGCCTTCACTACTACCAACACTCTCAACGCCTCAGTAGATAAACAGGCAGAGAGCTACAACAACCTGACGACCGCACTCGGCAATACAAAGACGGCGCTTCAGAACGTGTCTGGCGGAAGCAACCCAGTCACCGGCACTACCAAGCAAGCGATTCCTGGCTTGAAGCTCCCTGGTCAGAAATTCGCTACCGGTACGAACTATGCGCCTGGTGGAACTGCGCTCGTTGGTGAGCAAGGACCTGAGATCGTCAACTTGCCCAGGGGTTCACAGGTAAAGACAGCGAGTCAAACGAGAAAAGCGTTGGGAGGTGGTGCATCGATAACCATCGCCAACCTCAACATCAATAACCAGATGGATGAGCAGAAGTTCCTAGCCAAGCTCGGCTGGAGGCTTTCACTTCAATGATCGTCACCATAAACGGCTTCGTCATTAACGACTCCACGAACGCCAATTCGGTCTATTTAGATGAGCCGCTGAGCGGTCTAAGCATGCCACCTATTCGCACGAGCCAAGGCACCTATAGCGGCAGAGACGGGGGATACGTCGGCTCACAGTTCTATGCGATGCGTCTGATCACGATGACGGGCTTCATCTTCTCTGCCAATGTCGCAGCGGTCGAGACAGCACGCCGTGCGTTTGAAGCAGCTGTCTCATCCGGTGGTCCATTCCCCGTCAACATCACTACGAATGCGGGTAACCAATACGTCGTCTTGTGTTACCTCGACGGTTTGGACATTCCAATCCAGAGGGCTCCGAATAGGGCGCCGTTTATCCTTACTCTGATCGCCACTGATCCAACGATCTTCGACAACTCAGCGGGTGGAATTCAAACCGCGACTATTGCTCCTGCTGTCGGTGGTGGTGTGGCAATGCCCTTCATCTGGACACCTCTTATCTGGACTCCTGGCGCATCTCCAACGACGGTAACGAACCCCGGCAATGTTCTAGCTTTCCCGACGATCACATTGAACAACGCCATGACTAACCCGACGATTCTCAATGTCACCACTGGGCAGTTCATTACCTTCAACGGTCTAACGACTTCCGCCGGCGACCAGCTAGTGATCGACATGAAGAACCGAACCGTCCTTCTTAATGGTGGCTCGATCCTTACTTACGTCTCTACGACGAGTAGTTGGTGGGGATTAGTCGTCGGAGCCAACTCGATCAAACTGACCACGACAAACGGAGCTGACACAGTCACCGGTACGTTCACGTGGAGAACTGGCTACCGAGGTATCTAATGGATCTCGGCGAAGCACGACTTTATGAAATCGAAGTCTGGAGCCAGGCTGGTCAGAGAATCGCTGACATCAGTGCGCTCTGTTTTAGTCGGTCGTACACCTTGCTCCGAAACGACGCTGAGCTTCTTACCTTCTCGGTAGATCTGAACAAGTTCGAGAGGTACTGTCTCGACAATCTGGGCGGCATGGATCCGCACGTACTTCTCAATCCCGATGTCAGCGACATCAAGATAAAGAGAGCTGGTCAGTACCTATTCGGCACGCAAGTAGTCGATGTGAACTTCAACGACGCGACCGATGCTTCAACTGCAGGCGCGGCTGGCAGCCAGCAACTCGACATCGTGACGATCACTTGTACCGGATACCTGAACCTAACGAAGGATCGCTATGTCACGAAGAGCTATGCGGGCGTCGAACGCACCTCGATCGCGAATGATCTCCTAGCCAGCACTCAAGGACAGCCAAATGGGAGTCTCGGCATCACGAGTTATTCAATTCAATTCGCTACTGGCGTCGTCTCCGACCGTGGCTACGTCCTCGATAATGTGAAGCTCAAACTTCAAGAGTTGTGCGCCCTCACTGACGCTCCATTCGACATGGGTTTCGATTCATTTAAAGTCTTCTACACCTACGCCCAGATTGGCGCTCGTCGTCAAGACATCAATCTGATTTGGGGTGGACCGCTGGGAAACGTCTCAGCCTTCTCGCTCGATCGAAGCGCCATCAACCTCTTTAACAAGATCTACGGTCTCGGTTCTGGATTTGGCGACGCCCAACTAACGAGCACCCAGATGGATCTGATCAGCCAAGCCAACTACTACATCAGGGAGCAGATACAACAGTTCAGCAGCGTCGACCTGCAACCGACTCTTGATCAAGACACCTCCACAGTTCTGTCACTTGCAAAAGACATGCTCGAGTTGCCTGTTGTCACCATCACGACCAAAGAGGTGCCAGTGGACGCCTCGGGTATCTCTCACTTCTTCAGCGTTGGTGATCGCATCCCACTAAGAGTGCTGAACCACACTTGGCTAGCAAACATCAACGGTCTCTACCGCATCGAACAGATAGACGTCTCGATCGACGAGAACGATTTCGAGACCATCAAGCTGACCTTCGACAACTACCAGGTGAATCAAAGTGAATAGCCGACTTGACCGGCAGACCCCCAACATTCCGCTTCAGATGATCACCGATCTAGGCACTGACATCGCCGCGCTCAAAGCCTCGAATCAAATACTTGGTCCCGATAGCGTTCTAGTTCAACGCGTCGTAAGCGCTAGCAACTGGGATATAAACGGCGACAGCGTTGCTCCTTACGTGGTGCAGCAGTACCAAGTTGTCTTTACACCGACGACCATGAAGAACCCATTTGCAACGTTCTCGTACTCCACCTCTATAACGAGCAGCACTGGCTACGAAATCCTCTACTACTGGCCAGATCCGACTAACACGAGCTCTACCTCGCGCTCGTGGACCTTCACTATTGCCAATGACTCAAACACGGTCAATCTCTTCGCCAAGTTCATCCTCAAGTGCGTTGATACTGGCACGTTCACGGTGACCAAGTTATGAGCGCACGCACGAACAACTTGCCTGAGAATCAGTTGGTTCAGACTGTGGCTGGCATGCGTGAGGATGTGGACACGATCAAGACGGCGCAGCGCATCGGAGCGCTCAACCTACAGACCTGCTTGAACCAGTCGGCGAACGCGTCAGATAAGACTGTAGCCATCGCATCAGCGGCAACCGCGACGATCACGATCACCTTCACTTCAGCCGTTCAACAGAACGCAATTGCGGCTCTCGCTTTCAAGATCTACGCGGGCAGTCTCTCTAACGAGGTGCACCCTGACATGACTTCATCAACCCAATGGCCGTCGCCGGCCGTGACGCTGATGCCTCCGTCTTCAAGCTCGCCGTACGTGACTATCTGGACGATGAAGCTATTCGGCATCTACGGTTCGACCACAACGTTCCTTCTGAAGTTCGCAGTCCAGTCCACTGATGCGGGAAGTATTACCGCCGTATGAGTCGTGTAAGAGACCTAGAGATCATTGAGAGCCTGCAGTCGATACGCACTGACGTTGACAATCTGAAGTCAGCACAGCACATCGGTGGGGATAGCCTGCTTAGCCATCTCATATCAAGTCAGAGTCAGAACGACTACTCATTCCCACTCACCAACGGAACGAACAAAAACTTTCTTCTCACTTTCACCCCGAGCAATAGCAAGTTCGCAGCCATCGTCGACCTGTTCTTCTTCTATTCAATCGGGCAGCCAGACGTGATGACGTATGCGGTTCCGCCTTGGAATAACGGAGCCGCTGTTTACTACCAGATTCAGAAGTTGATCCCGACAAGTTCAGCGAGCCAGTGGTATCTGACGTTCAACAACGGCGACACGATGACAACCACTTGGACGGTCTACCTCAAATTCATCTTCAGCTCGACTGATAGCGGAGCCTGGTCAATAGCTCCCGCATAAATAGGCTAGTAAGAAAATGCCTCATGTTTTATATTGAGGACAGAAAGCAAAACTTAATACGAGAACCATGAATGTCAAAGCTTGTTGCGAACTATGGAGGCGGTGCATCTGATGAATACGGCACCTTTGCCGTGTTCAACAGATTCCTATCTGGTGACGTAGTAGAAGGCTTCACGGTCGTTCCAAACGGAACACCGAACATGACCGTCAAAGTCAGCCCGGGTTCTGGTCGAATCACTACTGGCGCATATCCGAGTAGCTACGGTTACCTCGTCAATCACGACACCACTGGTGGCGAGTCAGTCACCATCTCAACCGCAGCTGCATCAGCTCGCATCGACTTCATAGTTGCCTATATCGACAAGGGCGTAGTTGGAGCGACTTCTCCGGTCAATAACGCAAATGGCGTCTTGAAGTTCGCAGCCGTAGCTGGCACACCAAGTGGCTCACCTGTTGTGCCGACTGCATCACAGATTCAATCTGCAATCGGCGCAGCCAACCCTTATATCGTCCTTGCTCAGATTGCTGTTGCGGCGACTGTGACGACGATCACTGCGCCGAACATCACGGACGTGAGAGTACTGGTCTACCCAACGAACGGGTCGACATTGGGCTATGCCCAAATCACGTCAAACTTCACGCAGACAGCCGGGGGAGTCACCGCAGTAACGGGGCTCAGTGTCACAGTCAACGTGCCTGCTGGCAAACGCCTAAAGCTCACTGCCTTTAGTGGTGCGCTGTATTACCCAGGTGGAAACAGTGCAGTCGTCACTATGAGCCTCTGGGAAGGTACTCCAGGATCAGGGACACATTTTGCTGACGCCAACATGTTCGGCACGAACGCCAGCTCTCAATCACCGGGTACAGCGATCGCCATCATCACCCCGTCTGCTGGTGCTCACACCTACAACGTGGGTCTTCAAACGAGCAACATCACGAATGCCAGCGCAGGCATCGGAGCTGCTGCGACTTCGCCCGCATTCATCTTGGTGGAGAACATCTAGATGCAGGAGCACGCACCTACACCCGACCATGACCTATTGATTCAGGTGAATACAAACGTCATCAATCTGACGACAAGCTTGCAGGCATATACGACTCAAACCAGCGGTCAGATGCAAGATCACGAATCGCGACTTCGAGTAGAAGAAGCACTCAGTCAACAGACCATGGGTGCCCAGAAGAGCATCCGAAACTTGATCTCTCTCATATCGATCATCGGCGTGATCTTCGACATCGCACTCGGCATCTTCGTAATGGTGAAGCACTGATGAGCTACGTACAGATCAGGATTCCAAACCCACTTGTGCCTTGCATCCCAGGTTGGTGCCTCAAGTACGTTCAGGACGTTTTCAGTATCGGGGCGCTCTATCCATCGGCGTCTGCTGCTTGGAACGCTAGCCAGTACAAACATGCTGATCAGAACTTTCCTGAAGGATGCGCCGTAGCAGTTTGGTTCTCGATCCCTAGCGTTCCTGAAGGTCATGTAGCAGTGCGTATGCCAGACGGAACCATTTATTCATCTAGCAGCCCGACATCAACGTCCCCTACTCACCACGCGTCACTGAGTGCTCTTATTCAGTACTACGGCGGACTCAACCTGACCTATCTCGGGTGGACAGAAGATGTCGAGGACACATTAGTAATTCAAAAGGAGGACACAAACGCGATGAACGAAGAAGCAGCTAAAGACCTATGGAGAGGACTTCTATTTCGAGAACCCGACGACGACCAAGTGTGGCGCCCATGGCTAGGTAAGCCAGCTGATCAAGGGATGCGATCCTTCATGGACTCAGTCGAGTGGCAAGTGAAACGCGACCAGATCGCGAACTACCCTGCTCTATCTACCAAGGTCGCAGATCTCACTACCCAGCTCACCGACGCGAACGCGATCATCGCAACTCTGCAATCGCAGCCAGTTGTGGTAGCTGCTCCAGTGACACTGGAGCCTGAAATTGAGACACCAACTGTGACGACTGCTCCAGCTGCGGCTGTGACGCCAGAGGTGGCGCTTCCCGAGATCACCCCGGCAT
Organism: Subtercola sp. RTI3; assembly: GCF_035018625.1. Classification (NCBI taxonomy): domain Bacteria; kingdom Bacillati; phylum Actinomycetota; class Actinomycetes; order Micrococcales; family Microbacteriaceae; genus Subtercola; species Subtercola sp. RTI3. The sequence continues at coordinate 11,198 of NZ_JASJXO010000038.1, forward strand.
CACCACCAGTCGCTATTTACTCAGCGGTCAAGCTGCCGTTCTGGCAACAACTAATTAACTGGTTCAAACCATAAAGGAGAACACATGACACCATCTACAAATCTTTCGCCAAACAGGACATCACTCGTTAAAGGAGTTCGTACTGCGGTCTTCGCTGTTATCGGAACAGCTGCAGGGCTTGTCGTCGCCGTATGGGGCGTTCCAGGTGTGCCCGAAGTAGTGGTCAATTACTTGCAAACGAATGCGGTGCAACTACTCATAACTATCGGTTTGCCATCAGGCTTAGTCTCATGGCTATGGAATGCGTACGAAGCTCGACGAGTAAATAAGACGTCCTAGGCGCATTCTCGTGAGCTCTCAGCAATTCTGTGAGCAAATCTGACTCATTACACACACAAGCCTCTAACTCGCGTTAGGGGCTTTTATATTGAGACTCAATGTTTAGACTTAGCGCATGGCTAAGAAAGTAGTGACAACAACAACACTCGAAGATGATCTTGATGGCGGGACTGCCGACGAGACTGTCGTATTCGCAATTGACGGCACTGAGTATGAAATCGATCTGAGCAAGGCGAATGCTAAAGAGCTTCGTGACTCGATCCTGAAGTTCTCTAACAAGGCGCGCCCGATTAAGCGCGGTCGCCGTACCTCGACAGCCACTGTTCGCAATAGTGCTGAAGACCTCGCCGCTATTCGGACTTGGGCTCGCGCAAATGGTCACGAAGTATCTGACCGTGGACGTATCGCTCAGCCGATTCAGGATGCTTATCACGCTAGTAAGTAACTAGTTCAACGAAGAGAAGGGGCACGGCAAACAGCCGCGCCCCTTCTCTATTTTATGAAGCTTTTTTCCCTCGAATCATGGCCACATTGGTTCCCAGATCTTTTTGAACGCTTCTGTCGCCATGATCATGTCATCGTCGAGCGAGCGCAATACATATTTCAGATCGCTTGTGATTTCATCGAGTTCGGTCCCAGTTACGTGCGAGTGTCTCGCCGCGTCTAAAGCCTTGCGCGCATTGTGATAGTTCTGCTCAATGAAGGGGAAGTGATCATCAATGATTTGCTCGATCGAATCAATTAGTGTTAACAGCTCTGGGTTATCTTCGGATTGTCTACCCCACATCGTCCCACTCCTTCATCCCGATTGGCGGACGCTTACCCGCACCACTCTCAGGTGCCCTTCGCGAAACCATTTCAGCTTCAACGTCACCAATTGCTCGCCCATATCTCTCTTGTGACAGCTGACGTGCACGACCTGCAAACCCCGACGATGGCTGCGGTGGACGGGTCTTCATGGTGACGGGTGCCATTACGCCGGATGAAGTTGCAAGTTGAGCAACCGCTTCATATTGTCGAATGCGCATGAAGTCGTTCTCGTCGAGGTCGCGGAATTCCGACTTCCAGGTTCGCGCCTCCTTTGAACTCGATTGAAAGATCACGCGTGAGCGAGCATTGTTGATCACGGCATTGCGAAGTTCAGGTGTGATGTCCTCTAGATACTGAGTACCCATAACGACGCCAAGCTTGTGCTTGCGAGCCCGGTTCAACATGTCGTCTAGCCCAAGTGGCAGCTTGGTCATCACCTGAAACTCGTCTAGATACAAGAAGTTCGGCTTCTCTGGTGTCATCGTCTGCGCGGCGGTCCAGATCGCGTTCACCAAGAGTGTGCCCAATATGCCGGCTGTGTCAGACGGGAGCCCGCTCAAGCTAATGAGAAGGATCTTGTTATCGGCTAGTACCTCTTTCATCTGAAATGACGAAACCGATTGTCCGATTATGTTCCGAGCCTCAGGGCGACTTACGAGCTGCCAGATTCTGTTTAGAAGCGGCTGAGTGTAACGATCCCGTTCACCTTGGGAGAAGTTCTGCCATCGCTGCCAGAAGTTACGCAGCTCCTTGTCTTTGACTGATCGAATCAAGTCGTCAGACCAAGCGATTTCAGTCTTCGTCTGAGGATTTAGGAGGGGCATGAGGTCGACAAACGTCATCCCCTTTCGCTCCGCGAGGGTGTAGAGACCATGGAACAACAGCTGCTTTGTCCAGACGCCAGACGTATCTTGATACATGCTGGCAAAGAGGTCTTTGATCTGGTCCGCCACAATTCGCGGGTTGCCCTGGTCGAGGATGTTTATGCCGACCGGGTTTGTTAGATCTTCGGCGACGTTGACGATGATCACGTCGTCCATTCGATTCGCTGGAACGTAACTAAGCGCCCGGCTGAACATGCTCTCGCTGGATACGCTGTTACTGGCGTCCACAACTATTGCACCGTAGCCGTTCGCCACGTCTTGAGCAAAGCTATTTGCCATCAAGACTGTCTTGCCCGTGCCTGTCTTTCCTCCGACGTACATATGTTGAATCGCATACGTGTAGTCGAGCGCAATTGCACGTTCATGACCGGGATAGTTGCTGTCACCAAGAATGCGACCCACGCGGGGCACATCCTCCGTGGCAAAGAGATGCCTCGTTGATCCAGCGGGAAGTCCAGTTACGAATGGTCGTCCTATTGGCCATGCCAGGATCGCTTTCAGCTCACTGATTCCGAACTGAGCTGTAAACGTCAGCGGGGTCTCGGCGTTGTTGACTTGATCAGACCCTTTCTTCTTATCACCGCCCCGAGTGACAAAGCGGTTGGAGTGGCTGTGCGCTCCAGCAAGCGACTTAGTAATTCGGTAAGCGAGGTTCTTCGCTGTCTTCTCGTCTTTGGCGACGGTAGCGATCCTGCCTAAGGCGATGAAGTTGTGTTCGCTGAGTTTCGTACGACGGTCTTCAATCTCATCGTTCTGGGCAAGCTGCTTACCCGTGAGTGCTTGAGTCACGTGAAAGTCGTGCGTTACTGGTGCGCTCTGTTTGGACGGTAGCTGTTCATGCTTCGCTGGGCTCACGATCCACTGAGTCAGTATCGTCTCGTCCTCGCCAAGTGCCTGCACGCTCGCAAGCAGGCTTGCAGATAGATCTTTGGCGTTAGTGATGCGCAGCGTCCTAGATGGTCTCGCCATCCCAACCTCAAGGACGTAGTTCCACTCAAGCGTCGGTCGCTCCGTGTCTTCGGCAACAGTCAGACCAGGTATCTGGGTGCGCAACTGATTCGCGATGTACTCCGCTTCATTACGGGGCACCAGCATTCGGTGGACTATGCCGCGGGAGTTTGCCCAGGTCTCGAAGACGATTGTCTCAGCGCCTTTGGACCAGCTCCCGGGACGGAGCACTCCACTTATAGAGGTGAGCCAAGCCCCCATTCGCGCTTCATCTAAGTCAGTCGGGGGAGTAAGTAGGTATGGCTTGAGTTTATGGTCAATTTCAATTTGGCTATGACGTCTCACGAAAAGAACTCCCGGTATGAGTGGAGCAAGAAGTACGACTGGTATGAGGAGCCACAGCATTTGCAATCACTGTGACATGAATGAGCTTTTATTAAAAGATGCTCATCGGTAGCGGTTGGACTTGGTTGCGATGCGGTAGACCATCCAAGCGATGAGAGTCACTACCAATATCGAGACGGCGATGGCGATCTGTGCGTAGTACTGGGCTAGCGCCTGCCCGATGACGGTGATCGCGACTACAGCGACCACCATCACCAGGAGGAACTCCCAGAGCTTCTTGACCACTAGACGATGCCTCGGCGTTCTAGCTCTGCACTCACGATGCGGTCGACAACTTCATCTCTGATCAAGCGATCTTTCACTGTCTTCTTAGTGAGTCGGTCGAGCTTGGCTTGGCGATCATCCTCAAGGATCTGCACGAGAAACTTTCGGAGCCAGACATGCCAGAAGGCAGCTCCGCAAACGCTCCCAATAAGGAAAGCGAAAACAGTGACGGTTACGATCGTCATCTTTCGACTCCGTTACCGGGGGCTTCGTGCTCATCGACAATGGCGTACGCGTCAAGGCTGTTCACGCGCGTCTTCTTCGTCCGGCGTTTGTCGAGGATCTGGCTTTGCCCAATCCACAACCCGGACGTACTGATTCACAAGAAACACACGAATGGATAGAAGAAACAGCGCTGGCAAAATGTCGTAGAAGAGAAGGAAGTGAAGCATCAGGCGACCTCGCCTTCGCCGAACTTCTCAAGAATCTCGCGCGCAACATTCTGTAGATCGATTTGATCTTGGTAGTCCTGGAGCACCATACGTCGGATTTGTTCTTTCCGCTGTCGTCGATTGGACTTGACGAGGCGCTTGCCCATCCAGATCCAAAACGCGATGAAAGCGATGACGCCAAAGATCGCAATGAGCATGATGAGTAGATCGCCTGCGGGTGTTTCTTGGTTCCAGTTCATTTCACTATTCCGTTTCTGTTTGGTAGTAGCTGGGCAGTAGTGGGGGCTAGTTAGCCCAGAGACCGTCTCGTTCGAAGACCTCGGTCTCTTCGATTTGTTCAGTCGTGCCGGTGATATTTCCGAATTGATCGCGATGTGTCACGACCACCCGAAAGCGTCGATGTTGCTCGTGCACGTCGACTTGTTTATGCGGGAAGTTCGCGTAGTCCCTCAGCACTTCCAATCCCGCGCTGATGTCCTCGGGTGGTTTGGATTTGCTTGTTATCTTTTTCGGCACTTGGTTGACTGCCTCTCTTGCTCACGGGCTCAGTGCTTGAAACGGGTGTGTATCGGCGCCTTTCGCCAATCGTTTTGTCCAGAGACTCAACGACTGCCGGCTGCGTCACTTTGAAGACTTCTGCCCTGTTCATCAGTGCCTCTCATTTAGCTACCGCCGTTTAGTGGGGCGTGAATGAGACGCTAATGCAATTTGCATGACAAAGCAACATGTCAGATTGACGCCCCTATAATTACAGGTAGAATTGTCAGAGTCGTCAACGAGGGGATAGAAATGCCGCTATCGGATACAAAGGTCAAGGCACGAGCAGAGATGCTGCGCAAATGGTCTCAGTACGCCTATGACGATGAGGTGACAGCGCCGATAGATCGGGTCCCAGCCGAATACGTCACCGTTTTCGAGCTAGATCAGGTTGACGGAATGGAAGGCGCTTCCCCCGAAGAGTTCCAGTCAATGTTCCTCAGCTTGTTGGGGGAAGCGATTGAGATCGCGCCAAAGAACCGGTTCATTCAGGCATACGTGAACTCGATCGATGGCGACGGAGCGACCCTCACTGATCGGCGTCAATCTTTTCTCGCCGAGCGCGGTGATATGAGCCACAGAACTCTCATTAGGCATGAGCAGTTGGGCGCTGAGCTACTAGCGCAATACTTCGACGACGTTTTGGCTGATCAGGTGGATTCCATCTCCGAAGAGGAAGAAGACGGCGTAGAAATTGATCTTCAGGTCATCCGTAAAAGGCTTAAGAAGCTTGAAGAGCAACATGAAGTTGATGTTGCAAGCATTGACCAAATATTGGAAGCTCTGGTGGCGTACAAGCCCGATAGCAAACCTATTGACCTCTTCTTCGGCTTACGCTCCCGGGTAGGGGAGATGCGTAGGCAGGCTACGCCCTCCACTCAATCCGAACGTCAGACGGATTAAAGATCCATTGTTTATAGCGAGACCTCGGAGCATGGGGATCGCGACGCAGTACAACAACTCGATCAACGACGAGCGCGACGAGCTGCCTCCTCCATTCAAGATCTCCAGCGTCCCAAGCTTCACGAAGAGTGACGCCGAGCGGAATGCTTGAGAGCACGCTGTGTCGAGAAATAGAACTGATCTGGTTGTCTAGTTCATCAAGGCGCGACTGAGCTTGCGTCTTAGCCGAAGAGTATTCAACGAAGTCCAAGTCGCCTCGCGAATAAAGCGTGAGCACCTCTTGTAGACGAATGCCTTGGGATCGCCGCTCGTTTAGTAGAACCCGAAGTCGGGGAGCTTCACCCTCACCTGCGTCGATAAGCTTCGCTAGTTCGTCTGTTTCAAGTCGATATAGGACTGACTCGATAACAAGGTCGTCTAGGGGCGCCACAGCGCGGCGGACTCCACCGCAACCGATCTTGCCGCGTTCTTCATCGTCACTGCGACAACCAAAGGACGGAATATAAATACCTTTCATATCGCGGTGACCACTGTAGATATTGAGTTCATTTCCGCAGAGTCCGCAAAAAGCAAAACCTTTCAGTAGATACCGTCGTCCAGGACCGCGCTGGGTGTGAAGAGATCGGCTTACTTCAATAGCTGTCTGTAGCTGCGACCAAGTCTCTCTATCAATGATTGCCTCCCACTGTGCTTCGTACTGAGCAAGCCCGTTGTGATCAAGCAAACCAGTGTTGCGTGGGCGAATGGTTACGTTCCGAACCTTTACTGCGTTCCACATCTTGCCGTGGGTTGTCTTCACCCCACGTTCGTTCAAGATGCGTCCAATGGTCCGCCATGAGTCTCCGGCTATAAATCGCTCCGTCATCTCGCGAACGATTGCCGCTTCAGATTCTCGAACGACCATTGCTCCGTCGTCCCAGCCAAACGGACGTTGCCCACCTCTATATAGACCTGACTGGGCGGCTTGAAGCTTGGCTCGTTGAAGCTTCTCTGTGTTAGTGCGAACGAAGCTCTCAGCAATAACTCCTGATAGCTGAGCGAACGTGATGCCTTGAGAAGTGGACAAGTCAATGTCGCCAGCCTTGACGGTAATAGTCTTCGTACCCGCTTTTTCTACGACGTCCGTATAGTCCAGTAGGTCACGAAGCCGACGGTGCAATCGGTCGGTGTGATAAGCGATGACTGTGTCAATCTCGCCTGACTGGATCATTCTCAGAAGTTCCATGTACCCAGGTCGTTTCTTGCCGCTGTATGCGCTTATGTCGTTGTCGACGAGCACGCGAACGACTTCCAGTCCCATCTGCTTAGCCAGAACGCGGCAGTCGTCTTCCTGACGCTCCACACCAAGTCCAGCGCCTACGCGGTCCCTGCTAATTCGAACGTAAATAGCCGCTCTATTCGGGCGGTCCTTGTTCTCAATAGTTGGTTTGATCTGGGATTTCATGCGGGTGGTTTCGCCCATGACTATGCGCCTCTTCATGGAGGTTGTCAATATCCTCCGATGAGGCACCCGAGTTCGCCGTGAGTGTGCTCGACGCGCTTCGGCAGCCCCTCGAGTCGGGGGTGATCAGCATTCATCGAGCGAACGCAGTCGCACGGTTCCCCGGTAGCTTTCAGCTTGTGCTGGCGGCGAACCCGTGCCCCTGCGGCCAATACGGTGCCGCAGAATCGAAGTGCACCTGCTCGCCGAACACTCGACGGCGCTATCTCGCGAGGTTGTCGGGCCCGCTGCTCGACCGCATCGACATTCAGGTTCAGGTTCGGCGCGTCACCGCAGTCGAGCTGCGGCTCGGCGATACCGAGCCCCGACTGACGACCGTCGAGGCGAGGCGAACCGTGGAGTTGGCACGCGAGCGCATGGCGCGGCGTCTCGAGGGCACGGGGTGGACGCTGAACAGCCAGGTTCCCGGCGAGTGGTTGCGCAGCGGGCCCGAGCGCCTGCCGCACTCGTTCACCGCAGTGCTCGATCGTGCTCTCGAGCGCGGCGGCATCACCATGCGCGGCTACGACCGCATTCTGCGCGTCGCATGGACCCTCGCCGATCTCGACGGCGCCGACCAGCCCAGCCCGGAGCACGTGGGGCGGGCCCTCTACCTCAGAAAGTCGATGTCAGCATGAGCATTTTTTCGTTGGACGAGAAGTTGGTGATCGAGGCGGTGCTCGGCGTGAGCGGCGTCGGGGCGCCGAGGGGAGCGGGTGCCGCGGCCGGGGCTGTGAACGTAAGTGCGGGTGCGGGTGCGGGTGCTGCCGAGGTCGAAGCCGAGGCCGAAGCGCGGCCCGAGATCGACACGGTGGCACTTGCGGAGCGATTCGCGCGCGCCACGTGGAGCGGGCTCGCCGAACCCGGTGACGTGACGGCGGGAGCCCTTGTCGGGGCCCTCGGGGCAAGCGTCGGCCTCACTCTGCTGGTCGAGCGGGCATCACCCAGGGCCGTTCTCGAACGGGTGATCGCGGGCGGCGATGAGACAACTGGTGGTGGGGGAATCGGTGGTGAGGCCGACGAGTTGACAGAGAAGGCCCTCACTCAGGCAATAGAACGATGGATGCCCCGCCTGGCGGCGAACTCGGCGCTCACCTCGCTTCGTCTCGCCCACCACTCTGGCGCGCGACTGCTCACCCCCGACGACGACCTGTGGCCGTCGTCGCTGGCCGACCTCGGTGGGCACGAGCCGCTCGCACTCTGGGTGCGCGGCCCTGCCTCAGCCATCGCTGGCATCGAACACTCCGTCGCGCTGGTGGGCGCCCGCGCGGCCACCGGATACGGGGAGCACATGGCCATGGAACTGTCTGCCGGGCTCAGCGATCGCGGCTGGGGCATTGTGTCAGGTGCCGCCTACGGAATCGACGGAATGGCCCATCGCGCGGCGCTCGCCAGTTCGGGGTTGACCGTGGCTTTTCTGGCGGGAGGGGTAGACCGGTTCTATCCGAGTGGGCACGATTCGTTGCTCAAACGCATCAGTGAGGTGGGGCTTGTCGTCTCCGAGTTGCCGTGCGGGTCGCCTCCGACAAAGTGGCGGTTTCTGCAGCGCAACCGGCTCATCGCTGCCGTTTCGCAGGCAACGGTGGTGGTCGAGGCTGGCAGGCGCAGCGGTTCGCTGAACACCGCCGCCCATGCCAACGAACTCAACCGTCCCCTCGGCGCTGTGCCGGGGCCGGTGACGTCGATGTCGTCGGCGGGCTGCCATCGTCTGCTTCGTGACTATGCAGCGGTCTGTGTCACATCTGCTGACGACGTGGTGGGCATGGTGGGCATGTTCCAGGGCGCTGAACCCGATGACACGGCCGACAGCGATCGCCCGAGCGCCGAGCAACTGCGGGTTCTGGATGCCCTCAGTAAGAAGTTGGCGCGCCCCACCGACGATGTGGCTCGCCGCGCCGGTCTCAGTGTCTCGCGGGTGCAGTCGGTTCTCGGAGGGCTGCAACTCGAAGGCAGCGTGCTCGAAGACGTCGGGGGTTGGCGCGCCGCTGGGGGCAGGCGGATGCCGGTCTGAAAGCCACGGTCTGAAAGCCACGGTCTGAGACCTGATGTCGGCGCCTGCTGCGAAGATGAAGGCATGCCAGAGAACGACACTCCCACTCACGTCATTGCGCACCTCAGCGACACCCACTTCGTGGCGGCCAGCGCGAAGCTGTACGGCCGGGTCGACACCGACGCCACGCTCAAGCGAGCACTTTCGCAGCTCGAGGGGTCGGGCATCCGGTTCGACGCTCTGGTTTTCACGGGAGACATCACCGATCTCGGGGAGACTGACGCGTACGTGCGTATTCGAGAGATCGTCGAGCCTGCCGCTGAACGGATGGGAGCAGAGCTGGTCTGGGTGATGGGCAACCATGACAGCCGGGCCCGCATGCGCACCGACCTGCTCGGCGAAGCGGTGAGCAGCGAACCGGCAAGCAGCGCACCGGTCGACCGGGTGTTCTGGTTCGGTGGGTTGCGATTGATCGCGCTCGACACGTCGGTTCCGGGGTTCCACCACGGCGAACTGACCCTGCAGCAGCTCGACTGGCTGGCAGAGACGCTCGCGGTCGCGGCACCAGAGGGAACGCTGATCGCTCTGCATCATCCACCGATCCCCACGTCGCTGCCGCTGATGCCGATTCTCGAGCTTCAAGACCAGCCGCGGTTCGCCGACGTCATCCGTGGCACCGATGTGCGCGGAATTCTCGGCGGTCACCTGCACTACGCGACCACCTCGCTTTTCGCCGGCATACCGGTCTCGGTGGGGGCGGCCACGTGTTACACCATGGACATCACGGCCCACCCCGGCAGCCTCACCGGGGTCGGAGGCGGGCAGTCGATGAACCTGGTGCATGTGTACGAGAACCAGGTTGTGCACTCGGTGGTGCCCATCGGCGACTTCGAGACGGTGAACAACTTTCCCGACGAGCTCGTGGCCGAGATCCAAGCGCTCGGCCCCGCGGAGCAGCGGGAGGCATTCTCTCGCCACACCTCGCCGACAGCCTGACGAAACGGATGCTGAGCGGCATGCTTGACGGGTGAACCTCGAACGCGTGATGAGCGACTACTTGTTGCACCTCGAGTTCGAGCGTGCCTACTCGGCCAACACCATCCGTTCGTACCGGTCTGACCTGGCCAATCTGCGAGCCTTCGCCGAGCAGCGTGCAGCAGCCGAGGCGCGCTCGGAAGCCAAACCGCAACCGGAACTCGAGATCACGCTCGAACTGTTGCGTGATTGGCTATGGGCGGCGTCGAACCAGGGGCTCTCGAAAGCGACCTTGGCCAGGCGCTCTGCAACGGTCAAAAGTTTCTCTGCGTGGCTGTCGCGAACCCATCAGCAGGCGATCGACCCGGCTGCACGCCTGCGTGCGCCCCGACCAGACCGTTCGCTGCCCCGCGTGCTGAGCCGTGCATCGATGCAGTCGATCTTCGACCGGCTCGAAGATCGTGCGTCAGAGGGCGAAGAACTCGCCCAGCGTGACCTGGTCATCGTCGAGCTGCTCTATGCGTCGGCGCTGCGCGTCTCCGAACTCGTGGGAATCGATGTCGACGATCTCGATCTCGACCGACGCACGGTACTCGTGACAGGAAAGGGTTCGAAGCAGCGGGTCGTTCCGTTCGGGGGGCCGGCGGGGGAGGCGCTCGTGCAGTACTTGCACCGCGGTCGCCCGGCCCTTCTCGAGCGATCCGCCGTTCCGGCTGCGAAGGGGGCGCTGTTGCTGAACCAGCGCGGTGCCCGGCTCGGCACTCGTGCGGTCTACACGCTTGTGTCGGGGTTGCTGCGTGAGCTTCCGGGGTCTGGCCCGGAAGGCCCGCACGCGTTCCGCCACACGGCAGCGACGCACCTGCTCGACGGCGGAGCAGACTTGCGTGCGGTACAGGAGATGCTCGGCCACGCGAGCCTCGGCACAACGCAGATCTACACCCACGTGACGACGGAACGCCTGCGGCAGAGCTACCTCGCGGCCCACCCGCGCGCCTGACCCGCGCGCCCAAGCCCCGCGCCTGACCCACTGCGCTCAAGCCCCGCGCGCCGTACCATTCGTACCCGACCCCCAGGGCCCGTCGCGGCCCGGCCGTCACCCACCGCCGAACGGCAGCAGTACTGCCCGCGGAACCGACGCGAGAACGAGCATCGGCGACACGTACTGCCCGTCGAGTCGCACGCCGTAGTGGATGCAGCTCACGGCGCAGTGCGACCAGACCGCGACCGATCCGATGGGCTGGCCGGCGACGACGGTCTGCCCCAGCGAGACGACGGCGGTGACCGGCTCGAGGCTGGAGACGAACCCGTTGCCGTGGTCGATCGAGACGACGGGCCGGTCGACCACGACCGCCGCATACGTGACGACTCCGGCCGCGGGTGCGACGACCTGTTCGTCGGGATCGGCTGCGATGTCGATTCCGCGGTGCCCTGCCGCAAATGCCGTCGGCGGCGCGGCGAACGCGCGCAGCAGCACGTGCGGCTCTGCCACCGGCCATTCTGCCCGGAAGGCAGACGCGGCTTCGCCCGGAGGGCCGATCGCGCTCACCAGCCCCACGCCAACACCCCCATCACCCGAAACCTCCGCAACACCCCCGACCCCGGGCACCAGAACACCGCCAGCCCCGCCGAGCGACCCCGCCGCGCCCGCCACCAACATCACCACAACCAGCAACCCGAGCCCATGTATTTTCATGCGCCCACTCTCGCTGCGAACACGCAACCCCCACCGCCGAAAGTCATCAACTGTGAGAACCCGTGCCAAGATCGAGTATGTGAGGGAGACAACCTGCACACAGGTTCTCCTCGTGAATAGCGAAGATCGCGTGGCATCTCACGCGAACGACACACGTATTACACGTCCTAAAAGGGGTACGACATGTCTGACACAGCTGGTACAACGAGGTCTGGCGAAACAGACCAATCCCTGCAGCGCAAGCTGAACCGCAAGGTCATCGCGCTCTCGATCTCAGCGGCACTCGGCGGCTTTCTGTTCGGCTTCGACTCCTCGGTCATCAACGGTGCCGTCGATGCCATCAAGAGTGACTTCGGCCTCGACCAACTGCCGTTCCTCGCCGGGTTCGCCGTTGCCTCGGCCCTGCTCGGCTGCGCCATCGGCGCCTACTTCGCCGGCCGCATCGCCGACCGCCTCGGCCGCATCCCCGTGATGCTCATCGGTGCCGCGCTCTTCTTGATCAGCTCCATCGGCTCGGCTTTCGCCTTCTCGGTCACCGACCTGATTCTCTGGCGGGTGCTCGGCGGTCTCGGGATCGGCATCGCCTCGGTCATCGCCCCCGCGTACATTGCCGAGATCGCGCCGAAGCGCGTGCGCGGCAGCCTCGGCTCGCTGCAGCAGTTGGCCATCACCCTCGGCATCTTCGCCGCCCTCCTGAGCGACGCCATTCTCGCCAACGCCGCAGGCGACGCCAACAGCCCGCTTTTCTTCGGTGCCGACGCCTGGCGATGGATGTTCGTGGTCTGCGCCGTTCCCGCCATTGTGTACGGCCTGCTGGCCTGGCGCCTGCCTGAGTCGCCTCGGTTTCTCGCCGGCAAGGGTCGTCACGACGATGCGCGAGCGGTGCTCGCCAGCGTGATGCCGAGGGCCGAAGTCGACGGAGCCCTCGACGAGATCGAGACCTCGCTTCGTGAAGACAAGGAGAACGCACGAACCGCCAGCCTTCGCGGCAAGCTGTTCGGCCTGCTGCCGGTGGTGTGGGTGGGCATCCTGCTGTCGATGTTCCAGCAGTTGGTGGGCATCAACGTGATCTTCTACTACTCGACCTCTCTCTGGTCGAGCGTCGGTTTCGACACCGGCAACGCGGGCACCTCGCTCACGATCTCGGTGGTGACGGCCGTGGTGAACGTGCTGGTGACCTTCGTGGCCATCTTCACGGTCGACAAGGCCGGCCGACGCCCGCTGCTGCTGATCGGTTCGATCGGCATGGTGGTGTCGCTGGGCGTCATGGCCATCTCGTTTGCGCAGTCGGTTCAGGTGAACGGCACCCCGTCGCTTCCCGGTGCGTGGGGCCCGATCGCGCTGGTCGCCGCCAACCTGTTCGTGATCTCATTCGGAGCCACGTGGGGCCCGCTCGTGTGGGTGCTGCTCGGTGAGATCTTCCCGAACCGCATCCGTGGCAAGGCGCTCGGCATCGCCGCCGCCGCGCAGTGGCTCACGAACTTCGCCGTCACCGAGACGTTCCCGGCGCTTTCGGCATTCTCGCTGCCCTTCACCTACGGCATGTACGCGTTCTTCGCCCTGCTGTCATTCGTCTTCGTGTTCTTTGCGGTTCCTGAGACGAAGGGTCGTTCTCTTGAGAGCATGGATGATCTGAAGGTCGATCGCGGAGGCCGAGCCGCCAAGGCCGCCGCCGCCCTCAAGGCCTCTGCGTAGAAGGCTGCACCGCAGCGCCCGAACGGTGGTATCCTTTTCGTAGCACCGCTCTCGTAGCGGTGACTACGCGTGCCCATCGGCCGCCAAACCCTTCGGTCTCGAGCGAGTTATTTCGCGCGGGCGGGTCTGTGCCGGGCACCAGGTGAGACGGTCATCCGGCCGTCACTGAGAAACCGATTTGGCTCCTGCCGTGCATCCGTGCCCGGGGGCCATAGAACAGGAGTACGGCCATGGCCGTCGTAACCATTCGCCAGCTGCTCGACAGCGGCGTGCACTTCGGGCACCAGACCCGCCGTTGGAACCCGAAGATGAAGCGCTTCATCTTCACCGAGCGTTCCGGCATCTACATCATCGACCTTCAGCAGTCGCTCGGCTTCATCGACAAGGCCTACGACTTCGTCAAGGAGACCGTCGCCCACGGCGGCACGATTCTGTTCGTCGGCACCAAGAAGCAGGCCCAGGAAGCAATCGCCGAGCAGGCGACCCGCGTCGGCCAGCCCTACGTCAACCAGCGTTGGCTCGGTGGGCTCCTCACCAACTTCCAGACGGTGTCGAAGCGTCTTGCCCGCATGAAAGAGCTTGAAGAGCTCGACTTCGAAGACACCGCCAAGAGCGGTTTCACGAAGAAAGAGCTGCTCATCAAGAAGCGCGAGCTCGACAAGCTGCACAAGAGCCTCGGCGGTATCCGCAACCTCACGAAGACCCCGTCGGCCCTGTGGGTCGTCGACACCAAGAAGGAGCACCTCGCCATTGACGAGGCGCGCAAGCTCGGTATCCCCGTCATCGGTATTCTCGACACCAACTGCGACCCCGACGAAGTTCAGTACCCGATTCCGGGCAACGACGACGCCATCCGCTCGGTCGGTCTGCTGACCCGCATCATTGCTGACGCTGCCGCTGAGGGCCTCATCCAGCGTCACCAGAAGCCCGAGGAGACCGGCAACGTGTCTGCCGTCGAGCCGCTCGCCGAGTGGGAGCGCGAGCTTCTCGAGGCGTCGACCGTCGAACTCGAGCAGACCGAGACCGCCGTTGCTGAGACGCTCGCTACCGAAGGTGCCGATGCAGCTGTCGTCGAGGCCGCCCAGGCCGACGCCGCTGTCATCGAGGCTGACGTGGCCGAGCTGGCCGAAGAGCCCAACACCGAGGAGAACGACGCAGACGCGCAACTCATCGGCAAGGCCATCGGTGAGCCCGTCGCCCACCCGGTAGCCGAGGCTCGCACCGTCGACCCCGAGCAGACCGTCTGACCTTATGGCGTCGATGCCTGAGAGGCATCGCCCGCGAATAAATCCTCGGCGGCAGTGATTCGCTGGGGTTTGAACATTGATCAGCTGTGCCCGGGGTGACTCGGGCACAGCCATTTAGCAAGGAGTGAGTAGCACTATGGCAAATTTCAACGTTGCCGACGTGAAGATTCTGCGCGACCGTCTCGGCGCCGGAATGGTAGACAGCAAGAACGCACTGGTCGAAGCCGATGGTGACATCGAGAAGGCCATCGAGATTCTGCGCCTCAAGGGTCAGAAGGGCGTCGCCAAGCGCGAAGGCCGTGCCACCAGCGAGGGCCTCGTCGCCGCGAAGGAAGAGGCTGGTACTGCCACCCTCATCGAGCTCGCGAGCGAGACCGACTTCGTTGCGAAGAACCAGAAGTTCATCGACCTGAGCGAGAAGGTTCTGGATGCTGCCGCTGCAGCCCAGGCCACCGACGCCGCCTCTGCGCTTGCCGCTCCGGCCGGCTCGCAGACCGTCGGTGAGGTCATCGCCGACGAGGCCGCCATTCTCGGCGAGAAGATCGAACTGCGCCGCGTGGCACAGGTGAAGGGCGAGAAGTTCGCCATCTACCTGCACCGCACCAGCAAAGACCTGCCCCCGCAGGTCGGCGTTGTGGTCGGCTACACGGGTGACGACGCCGAGACCGCTCGCAGCATTGCGCAGCACATCTCGTTCGCCAACCCCGAGTACCTGACCCGCGACGATGTTCCTGCTGACGCCGTTGAGGCCGAGCGGAAGATCGTCACCGAGATTGCTGAGAACGAGGGCAAGCCCGCCGCGGCCCTGCCCAAGATCATCGAGGGTCGTCTCACCGGGTACTTCAAGCAGGTCGCCCTGCTCGACCAGGACTACGCGAAAGACAACAAGCTGTCGGTCGCCAAGGTGCTGGCCGAGGCCGGCCTGACCGTGACCGGGTTCGCCCGTTTCAAGGTCGGCGCCTGACCTCCTGTCACTGAAAGCCCCGACACCCGAAACGGTGTCGGGGCTTTTTGTTTACCGGTAGCCTGAACACCGGGAAGCGACGGAAGGACAACCATTCGATGTCAGAAGCGACCGGTAGACGACGAGTTCTGCTGAAACTTTCGGGTGAAGCCTTCGGGGCCGGCTCACTGGGTGTGAATCCCGATGTAGTCAGCGAGCTTGCGCGCGAGATCGCCGCAGCAGCGAAGACCGTCGAGATCGCCATTGTGGTTGGCGGCGGCAACTTCTTTCGCGGAGCGGAGCTCTCACAGCGCGGAATGGATAGAGGGCGTGCCGACTACATGGGCATGCTCGGCACCGTGATGAACGCCCTCGCACTGCAAGACTTTCTCGAGCAGGCCGGGGCGGCGACGCGGGTGCAGTCGGCCATCTCGATGACGCAGGTGGCTGAGCCGTACATCCCGCGCCGTGCCGAACGCCACCTCGAGAAGGGCCGCGTGGTCATCTTCGGTGCCGGGGCAGGTCTGCCCTACTTCTCGACCGACACGGTGGCTGCGCAGCGTGCCCTCGAGATCGGCGCAGACGTGGTTCTCGTGGCGAAGAACGGTGTAGACGGCGTCTACGACTCCGACCCGCGCACGAACCCGAACGCGAAGAAGATCGACAGGCTGACCTACATCGACGCGCTGCAGCGGGAACTGAAGGTGGTCGACTCGACCGCGTTCAGCCTCTGCATGGACAACCGCATGCCGATGATGGTGTTCGGTATGGAGCCGCAGGGCAATGTGACCCGCGCGATTCTGGGCGAGCAGATCGGCACGCTGGTTCACACCTCGCACGAGTGATCAGGCTTTCGAACTAAACTGTTGCCGATATAAGGAGTTGTCACTGTGATTGCCGATGTACTGACCGATGCCGCTGAGCGAATGAAGAAGGCGCTCGAAGCAACGAAAGAAGATTTCTCGACGGTGCGAACCGGCCGGGCGAACCCGGCCCTGTTCCAGAAGGTTCTGGTCAACTACTACGGGTCACCGACGCCGCTCTCACAGCTTGCCTCGTTGCAGAACCCCGAGGCACGCACCATCATCGTCACCCCGTACGACAAGGGTGCCCTGCGCGACATCGAGCAGGCCCTGCGTGACATGCCGAACCTCGGTGCGAACCCCACAAACGATGGCAACATCATTCGGGTCACCCTGCCCGACCTCACCGAAGAACGTCGTCGGGAGTTCGTGAAGGTGGTCAAGGTCAAGGCCGAAGATGGCAAGATCTCGGTGCGCAACATCAGGCGCAAGGCCAAAGACGATCTCGATGCCCTGAAGAGCGAGGTCGGAGACGATGAGGTCGCCCGCGCGGAGAAAGAACTCGAAGCATCGACGAAGTCAGTGGTCGATGCAATCGACGACGCCTTGAAGCGCAAAGAGACCGAGTTGCTGGAAATCTAGGTCTCAGAAACTGTGACTATCGATTCGGGTGCGGGCGGCCCTGCGAAACCGAAACGCTCTTCGCAGGGAATCACGCGCGCCGAACTCGAAGAGCGTGTTCGCGCGAGGCGCGAACAGTTCGAAGAGGCCAACGAGAAGATCACGGCGCGCACCGGCCGCAATCTGGTCAGTGCGATCGCGATCGGCCTCGGCCTTGGTCTGATCATGCTCTTCAGCCTGATCTTTCTCAAAGTTCTCTTCTTCATCTTCGTGGGCATTCTGGTGTGCATCACCTCGGCAGAGCTCGTCGGTGCGCTGAAAAGGTCGGGCCGGCACGTACCGCTGATTCCCACCGTTGTCTCTGGTGCTGCGGTTGCGGTCGCCGCGTTCTACTTCGGCGAGGCGGGCCAGTGGCTGACGCTGCTGGGTGGCGCGCTGTTCGTGTGCGTCTGGCGGCTCGCTCAGCTGGTGAGCCCGTCGCATCGCGGTGGTGTGGTCGCCGTATTGAGAGACCTCTCATCGGGCATCTTCGTGCAGGTGTACGTCGTGTTCCTTGGGAGCATCGCCATACTTCTGGCCGCAAAACCGAGTGGTCAGTTCTGGGTGCTCGCGTTCATGCTTGTGGTCATCTGCGTCGACACGGGTGCGTACGTGACGGGGCTGAACTTCGGCAAACATCCGATGGCACCCCGCATCAGTCCGAAGAAGACGTGGGAGGGCTTCGCCGGGGCCGCGGGGCTGGCTCTCATAGCGGGGGTCGTGCTCGGGGTCTTCATGCTAGACCGGCCCTGGTGGTTCGGGCTCATTCTGGGTGCCGTCATCACGGCCACCGCCACATTCGGCGACCTCGCCGAATCGCTGCTGAAACGCGACATGGGCATCAAAGACATGAGCACCTGGCTCCCCGGGCACGGCGGTTTTCTCGACCGACTCGACTCGATGCTGCCTTCTGCCGCCGCCGCATATGTTCTGTTCATCGTCTTCCGTTAGCGTGGTCTCGTGAGTCAAACCTTTCCGCATGCCCGTCGCCCACAGCTCGGCTACAACGTCTACGAGGTGGAGAAGTTCCTGGCGGATGCCCGCGCTGCATACGAGGCCAAGGGCATGTTCACCGAGCCGGGCGACACGGGCGACATCGGTGCGGGCGCGAATGCAGGTGCAGCAGGTGCAGGTGCAGCGGGTGCTGCCGGCGTCATCGACTCGCAGACCATCCGTCAGGCATCCTTCGGCCTGCAGAAGAGCGGGTATTCGACGGTGCACGTCGATGCCGCACTCGAGCGACTCGAAGAGGCATTCTCGGCGCGTGAGCGCGCCCGTGCCCAGCGTGCTGTTGGCGAAGAACAGTGGTACGCGCAGAGCCGCGAGCGTGCGCGAGAACTTCTCGCCCGCCTCGAACGGCCGAAGGGCAGGCGGTTCACGCGTGCCGGGCTGCTGAGCGGTGGCTACAACCGCAGTGACGTCGACACCTTCTGCGATGCGATCGTCGCGTACTTTCGGTCGGGTGCTGCTGTGACGGTGGGAGACGTGCGCTCCGCTGTCTTCCGGCCGAAGCTCGGTGGGTACAGCGAGGGTCAGGTCGATGCCGTTCTCGACGCCGTCGTCGACGTGATGTTGTCGGTGCGCTGAGCCCACTGCTACAGTCGACTCATCGTGGGTAGACATCAGATCGAACGTCGGGTGCCGAGACCTCGTCAGCACCGCGCGCCGCTCGATAAAAGCCGCCTCGCGCTTCAGGGGTTCGGATTTCTGGCCGCTGTCGCCTTCGTGGCGATCACCGCGGTCGACCCGTACACGGGTGCCACGGCGTCGGCCTACTTCACTGTCACGATCAAAGACACGTCGAATCTCCCGACTCAGGCTCTCTCGTCGGGCCGATACGAGAACGCCGTCAGCCGAGATGGCTACTCGACCAAGGCAGCGCCCCCGCCCCCGGTCGTGGTCGCCGTGAAGACCGCCTCGTCGGCGCCGTCAGCTGCTACGCCCGACCCCGGCTCAGCCAAAGCGATCGCCCACGACATGATCGTGGCCAAGGGCTGGGGCGAAGACGAGTACTCGTGCCTCGTCTCCCTGTTCAACCGCGAATCGGGCTGGAATGTGTCGGCATACAATGCCGGCAGCGGCGCCTACGGTATTCCACAGGCTCTGCCGGGCGGCAAGATGGCCTCGGTCGGTGCCGACTGGCAGACCAGCGCCGCCACGCAGATCACCTGGGGTCTCGGCTACATCACCAGCCGCTACGGCACCCCCTGCGGCGCCTGGGGCCACTCCGAAGACCAGGGCTGGTATTAGAGCCGCTGCCGCCTTCGTCTGATGTCGCCCGTTCGCTGATCGTAGACTGGAGGGTATGCCTCGCAGCAATCGCCCCCGCCGACCCGTTCGCGGCCAGGGGCAGGGGCAGAGCGACGCCGACGAGAGCGAGAGCTTCGAACGCGCGATGACAGGCTGGCGCACGGTGGAGCACCGTCGGGGCGGCGACTGGAACGTTCAGCCCATCTCAGCGCTGCAGGCCACCAAAGAATACGTCTGCCCCGGATGCTCGAAGACCATCGTGCCGGGTACTGCCCACCTCGTGACGTGGCGGGCTGACGGTGTCATGGGTGACGCCAGCGACCTGGCGGCCCGGCGGCACTGGCACACTCACTGCTGGAAGATCGGTTTCTGACATGACCCCCGCCATCGAGATTCGAAGCTCGACATTACTTCCTGCCCTGCGGGAAGACATCGAGTTGCACACCTCCGACGGTCTGACGCTGGTCGGCGAGCTGGCCCTGCCCGAGTCGGGCGCCCCGGTGGCGACACTCGTCATGTTGCACCCTCTGCCGACCGCTGGCGGGTTCATGGACTCGCATATCCTTCGAAAGGCCTCCGCCCGGCTGCCGGCCCTCGCCGACCTGGCCGTGCTGCGCTTCAACACCCGCGGCACCTCGTCACCGCGCGGCACGAGTGACGGCAGCTTCGATGGGGCCGTGGATGAACGGTTCGACGTCGCCGCTGCAATGGCCTTCGTCGCCGAACGCCAGCTGCCGCACCCGTGGCTGGTGGGCTGGTCGTTCGGTACAGAGCTTGCCCTGAAATACGGGCTCGACCACCCCATCGATGGAGCGATTCTGCTCTCACCGCCGCTTCACCGCACCACGGAGGCTGAGCTTGCGCGGTGGGCCGACGCCGGGGTGCCGCTGGTGGCGCTCATTCCTGAGTTCGACGACTTTCTGCGGCCGGCGGAGGCGGTCGACCGCTTCGCCGTAGTACCCGAGGCCGAGCTGGTGGTGGTCGAGGGTGGCAAACATCTCTGGGTGGGCGAGACGCAGACCAAGAGGGTTCTGAACGAGATCGTCGCCCGCGTGAACCCGGCTGCATGGCCGTTGCCCGAGACCGTCGAGGGACCTTAGCGCTCGTTCTGCGCCGGAATGACGACCTGCTTGACGATCAGCATGATCGACGCGGCGATGGGGATGGCAACGAGTGCTCCGAGCACTCCGAGCAGTGAGCCGCCCGCCAGCGCTGCGATGACGACAACCGCCCCCGGCACTGACACCGCGCGTCGCATGATGTTCGGGCTGAGAAGGTATGCCTCAACCTGCATGTAGACGAGATAGTAGATGCCCGCCGCCAGCGCGGTCGCCGGTGAGCCCACCCCGGGAATCAGGCAGATCAGCACAATGATGACCGACCCGGAGATGGTTCCGACGAGCGGAATGAGCGACAGGATGCCGGCGATGAAGGCGAGCACGGCCGCGTAGGGTGCCTGGATGATCGACAGGTAGATGAAACTCAGCACTCCGTTGCACGCGGCCAGCGTGACCTGGCCGATCACATAGCGCCCCACCGCATCGGTGACCTGCTCGCCGAGGTCGGCGAACCGCTCCCGGCTCGACGCAGGAACAAGCAGGTACACCGTGCGTTTCATCGCTGACAGATTCGCGGTGAAGAACAGGGTGAGGATGAATACGATCACCACGCCGAACACGCCGTTTGCGATGCCGACGCCGATGGCGAGCGCACCACCGGCAATGGTGGTGATGTTGCCGGGGTCTTGCAGATACTTGGTCACGGCATCGACGACGGCCTGAACGTCGACGTAGCCGCCGAGCCTCGTGGTGAGGTCGGAGGCCCAGCTCGACGACTGCAGCTGTGCGAGCAGCGGGGGAATCTGGCCGAAGAGCTGCGTCAGCTGGTCGACGATGATGGGCAGCACGGCGAAGACAAGACCGGTGATGATGCCGGCAACTCCGACGATGACGATGAGAATGGCCAGGCTCCGCGGGAACCGCTTACGTTCGAGCCACGACACCAGCGGGTCGAGGCCGAGGGCGAGAAAGACGGCGATACCGACGTAGGTGAGAACCGTGGCGAGGTTGCTGATGGCGAACAGAATGAGAATACCGAGGCCCACACCCAGCGTGCCCACGAGCCCCAGGGTGAATGCGTTCCTGATCTTCACTGCCACTCCCTTGCAGGCCCCCAGACCTGTCGGGGAGTAGCCTAATTGTAGGGGCCAGCGAAGTCTGGGAGCCTTCACAAGCGCGATGGGCTATCTTTTAATGTCTTGTCTGGAGTTCTCACGTGCGATTTATTCTTGCCATCTTCGCCTTCGTCATAGCGACGGCGCTCATCGGTATCGGCATCGCTGAGCGTACGGTGCTTCTGCCCCCTTCGTCGCTCAGCGTTCAGACGACCCAGTCGTCGCCTCTGCCGTACCTCTTCATCGACAGCGATGTGCTGCAGTCCCACTCGGGCGCGCAGACCATTTCGCTCTCCGGCAGCAAAACGGTCTTCGCCGCCTACGGCCGCACGGCCGATGTGAAGGCGTGGCTGAACGGGTCGGCCTACGACACCGTCGCGGTCGACTCGACCACGAAGTCGCTCTCATCGAGCGTTGTCGCCGCCGCCACCACGGGGGCCGCAAACGTCGCGAGCGGGTCGGCCAACCCCGCCGGCTCCGACCTGTGGCTCGAAGAGTACACAAGTGACAGCTCACTCAATCGCACGTTCAGCCTGCCGGCCGGGTACTCGATGATCGTCGCCGACGATGGCACAGCCGAGGCGCCGTCATCGATCCGCATTTCGTGGCCGCTCGACAACAGCACGCCGTTCGCAGTGCCACTGCTGCTCGCCGGGGCGTTCTTCGTGCTCGTCGGGCTGGTGCTGCTGCTGTTGGGGCTCGCCCACATGAAGAAGTCGAGGGGCCCGAGGCGTAAGCCCCCGGCGCTTCCCCGTGGCAAGCGGTTCTCGTCGTCGCGGCACAACGCCATCGAATCGGGCGTGAAACGCGGCCGTCGGTCGATCTCCCGGTCGATCGCCATCGCAGTGCCGACCGTGCTTCTCGGTTCGCTGGCGCTTGCCGGATGCTCGATCCAGTCACTGCCGTCAGCGATCGCTGACACGGCCACGCCTACTCCCGGTTCAACTGCGGCTGTCTCCTCGACCCCGGCGGCCACGGCGACCCCGACGCCAACCGGCACCGCCACCATTACGCCCACGCCGGTGCCCACCCCCGACTCCGGCCCGCCGCCCGCTGTCTCCGAGGAGCAGCTCAACACAATTCTCACGAAGATCTCGCAGACCGCCACCGCGTCCGATGCGGCCGCGGACGCGGGTGCCCTCGCCGCGAGGTTCACCGGGCCCGCGCTCGATCTCCGCACCGAGACGTACAAGATTCGTGCCACTGATGCGAGCTACCCCGCCCCGCAGGCCGTGCCCACCGGGCCGTCGTCTGTCGTGCTGCCGCAGGCAACCGACACGTGGCCGCGAACGGTCTTCACCATTGTGGAGAACAAGGCTGACACCACTGTTGCCCCGCTGTCGTTGATGCTCATCCAAGAGACTCCGCGAAGCGCCTACAAGGTCTACTACGCCATCGCGCTCGAGCCCGACACCACCCTGCCGCCCGTCGCTCCGGCCTCGGTCGGCACGTCGCGCCTCGGCACCGACTCGAAGCTCCTCTCCATCACGCCGGCACAGGCGGCCAGCGGCTACGCCGACCTCCTGGCGGTGGGTTCGGCAAGCCCCACGTTCGCCGAGTTCGATGCGACCGGCGATACGCTCCGCACCAGCGTGGGGGTCGACTACAAGAATGCGAAGAAGGCGGGGCTCGCCAACACGGCGAGTATCGACTTCGCAAAGGTTGCGGGCCTCGGCCAGAGCATCGCTCTCGCCACAAACCAGTCGGGCGCCATCGTGGCCCTGAACATCCGGGAATCCGAAGTGGTGAAGGTCGTCGAGGCCGGTGCCACGGTGACCACGCAGGGCGCTGTCACGGCGGCGTCGGGCGTGACGTCGACCACCAAGGGCACCGAAGCGATCTACGATTACCAGTTGTTGTTCTACATTCCGCCGTCGGGCGACACCTCGAAGGTGAAACTTCTGGGATTCGCCCAAGGACTGCTGTCAGCCAAGGAGTTGCCGTGAGCCAGATTCCCCCCTCTGCCGCAAGCCTGAGGGGTGCCGTCGACCTCTCGTCGCTCGTGAACCGCCCGGCTCCCGGTGCCCAGGCAGCCGGGGCCGCGGCATCCGGCGTCGCCAGCGGCCCCGCCGGTGAGCCCGGCGCTGGCGTCAGCGTGCCGAGCCTGCTGCTCGACGGCACCGACGCCACCTTCTCGCAGATTCTCGAGCTGTCGAACGCGGTGCCGGTCGTCGTCGAACTGTGGGCTTCGTGGTCTGACGGGTCGCGTATCCTCGCGCCGCTGATGCAGAAACTCATCCTCGAATACGGCGGCCAGTTCGTGCTCGTTCGGGTCGAAACCGATACGAACCCGCAGCTCGCTGCGGCGTTTCAGGCCCAGACGGTTCCGACCGTCGCTGCCATCATCGGTGGGCGGCCGGTGTCACTATTCGAAGGCGCGCAGCCCGAGCAGAGCATTCGGGAGGTTCTCGAACAGGTCGCCCAGCTCGGCGTGCAGAACGGCGTGACCGGCGTGGCTGTACCGGCCGATGGGCGCGGGCTGCCGGGTGCTGGCCCTGATGGTGACGGCGAGGCCGCAGAGCCCGTCGAGGAGCCGCTGCCGCCCCACCACGCCGAAGCCTTCGACGCGATCTCCCGTGGCGACTACAAGGGCGCCATCGCCGAGTACGAGAAGGCCATCGCGCAGAGCCCCCGCGACGCCCTCGCCATGGCGGGTCTTGCCCAAGTCAAGCTGCTCGACCGTCTCGACGGCCAGTCGCTCGATGAGATCCGTAGTGCCGGCGCCGCCAACCCCACCGATATGGATGCCCAGCTGCTGGTCGCCGATCTCGATGTCTCTGGTGGGCACGTCGACGACGCGTTCGATCGTATTCTCACGCTCTTCGCGAAAGCCGACCAGGCAACGAAAGACGTGCTGCGGGCCCGGCTGCTCGAACTGTTCGAGGTGGTCGGTACCGACGACGCACGGGTCACCGCAGCGCGCCGCAGGCTGACCATGCTTCTGTACTGAGGCCCGGTCTAGACCCACCGGCGGCGCTTGTCAATCGTCGGCACGGATGTGCGTGCGATACACAGCCGGGGCAATAGGGTCATCTCATGAGCATTCTGAAGAAACGTGCTGAGGTGCCTTCGCCGGCGAAGGTGTCACCCGAGGTGCAGGTCGTGTCGCAGGGGTCTGAGGCGTTCGCGCAGGTGAATGCCTTCAAGATCGGCCTGCTCGGCGCACTCGGCGTACTGGTTGCGCTGGTCATCGGCGGCCTGATCACGCAGCTCGGCACGGTGCTCATCTATGTGGGCGTGGCGCTCTTCATCGCGCTCGGCCTCGACCCGCTCGTGTCACGGCTCTCCCGGCGCATGCCCCGGCCGCTCGCCATCGGCATCGTGTTCGGCATCGTGGTGGTGATTCTCGCAGCGTTGCTGCTGACGATCATCCCCATCATCGTGTCGCAGACGACGAACCTCGTGAACAACTTTCCGTCGTACATCACCACCCTGCAGGGTGAGCAGTGGGTCAAAGACCTCGAACAGCAGCTCAGCGGCGTGGTGAGTGTCGACGACGTCATCAAGAACGTGCAGAGCTTTCTGAGCCCCGACAAGATCCTCTCGGTGGGCGGCGGCCTGCTCGCAGTGGGTGCTGGGGTCGCGAGCGGGGTCACAGGGTCGGTCATCGTGCTGATTCTGACGCTGTACTTTCTGGCCTCGATCCGCTCGATGAAGCGCGTGGTGTACCGGTTCGTTCCGGCCACGAAGCGCAGCGGCTTCGCCGAGATCACCGAACAGATCACCCAGGCGGTGGGGCGGTATGTAGTAGGCCAGATTGCGCTCGCGTTGGTCAACGGCATCCTGAGCTTCGTCTTCTTGACCGTCATCGGGGCACCGCTGCCCGTGCTGCTGGCGTTCATCGCATTTCTGCTGTCGCTCGTGCCGCTGGTGGGAACCGTCACCGGTTCGGTGATCATCGTACTGATCAGCCTGTTCGCCTCTCCGGCCACGGCCATTGCCGCCGCGATCTACTACCTCGTCTACATGCAGGTTGAGGCATACGTGCTCAGCCCGCGCATCATGAACCGCGCGGTCTCTGTGCCGGGTGCTGTCGTGGTGATCGGCGCCGTCGCCGGCGGAACCATCGGTGGCGTGCTCGGAGCGCTCGTCGCCATCCCCATCGCCGCCTCAGCCATCATCGTCATCGAGAAGGTCGTCTTCCCGAAGCAAGACGCCAAATAGCCTCACACCCTGTCTCTTATACACATCT
>NZ_JASJXO010000039.1:0-36766 GCF_035018625.1 Subtercola sp. RTI3
AATACGAGACCATCATGAACAGATCAGCCGCAATCGCGGCGTGACTAGAAAGTGTCACCTACTCGTGCAGCAGACCCCTGCTTCTGATCAGGATCTGCTTACGTTCGCACAAGGGCAGGGTGTGTTGGCTGCCGGCGCGTCGAAGCAGGCGTCGACTGATCAGGCCGGTGCGTATGAGGCGACCACAGCTAAGGCGAAGGATCTCACCGCGCAGCTTGCTGATCTTGTCGATGGCATCAACAAGGCGAACGGGGTTGGGCAGGACGCCTCATCCGCAAATGTCGCTTTCCAGCAGTCGATCGCTGACCTCGATGGACAAATCAAGAAAGCGAAAGACGGCGTCGATGGCTACAAGCTGTCGCTCGATACAACTACGCAGGCTGGTCGCGACAACACGAACATGCTGGACGATTTCGCGGCTAAAGGGCAGGCTGCCGCGACTGCGCAGTTCAACCTTGACGGAAACACTCAAACGTACAAGGCGACGCTTGAGGCGACTCGACAAGGTGTCATAGACCGCGCCACGGCGCTGGGGGCGAACGCGGAGCAGGCACAGGCCATCGCTGACAACATCGCTGAGATCCCGTCAGAGACGCAGTGGAAAGTGATTGCAGACACAGCTGAGGCTCAGCGCAGAATTGACGCCTTCAATGCCGCAATTGCGACGGCGAAACGTGACCCGGTGATCAACGTCACGATGACAACCGATCAGATCACGAACAGGATCACGAACGACTACGGCAACGGGTTGGGGGTTCTGAAAGCGTCAGGTGGCGCTATCACCGGGCCTGGCACGGGCACGTCGGATTCGATCCCGGCACGTCTGTCAAATGGCGAGCACGTTCTTACCGCGCGCGATGTGTCTGCGATGGGTGGCCAGTCCGCTGTGTATGCGATGCGGGCATCGCTCTACCAGAACGACGGGTACGCGAACGGTGGCGCGGTGGCATCCAACTTCCGCTACGCACAACCCAGCTACGCGCGTTCGGGCAGCAGCCCGGCACCATCTGTCACCCACAACCACTATTACAACTTCCCTGAGATGGGACAGTACGACCCCAATACGGTGGTCGATATTGTCGCCCGGGACTTCGCTCGGAGGACTGCAGGATGACCTCTGTTGAATTCGATGGTCTCGTTATCGATGACTCGGACAAGAGCATCTACGGGTTCCATCTTGGGAAACTGACCGGGTGGCATGATGCGCCGCCATCGCGGGCGAAGCCGGAAGACAAGCCCCAGTCGAATGGCGCGTTTCCTCTGGGAAAGGTGTATCGAGGTTCGAGGGTTGTCAGCGTTGAGGGTTCCTTCACTGGCCGCACGATGGCTGAGACGTACATCGCGTGCGATCAGATGGCGGCGCTCTGCGCCGATGGTGAGGCTGTCGAGCTCTGGGTTTTCGAGCCGTATTCAACTCGCAGCCTCACCGTTTCGCTGGCGAACGCCCCGGGAATTCCCGACCAGCTGTTCGTGCCGTACTTCACGTTCGCTTTCGATGTGGTCGCCCCGGATCCGTTGAAATACTCAGCGCGCATGCTTCTCTCGACGGGGCTGCCTGTGCCGGGTGGCGGACTGCGCTGGCCGCTTCGGTGGCCGCTGCGGTTCGGTCTCGGCAATTCTTCCGGGCGAGTGAAAGTGCTCAACGTGGGCACCGCGGATTCACGCAACATCATGACCGTCACCGGTGGTGGTTCAACAGATGGATTCCAACTCATCGCGGTCGGCACTGGGCAGACGCTCACACTCGAGCGGGCTGTGCCTGACGGGTCGACTGTGACATTCAACTCTCGTACGGGCCGTGTGTATCTTGACGGCTCGGACATCACCCGGTTCCTGACTGACGACGACTGGTTCGTCGCACCGGCCGGCGGCTCGCTGACGGTGCAGTTCCTCGCGCTCGGCGAGGTCACCGGCATTCCCATCCTCACGATCGAACACCAGGCGGCGTACTGGTGACAAGGAGCCCCGCATGACACTTCGAACTGGTTTTCCTGTCGCGCTCGCGAACGGCACTGCCGTCGACACGGGCGTCGTTCTGGCGGGCAGTGTCGTGCGCGACCTGTCAGGCAATCCTCGTGCTGGGATCTTCCCGCGCACGATGGGAGCACTCGTTTCAGCGCGCTCCGATCTGAGGGTCAACTTCGCCGCATTCGAGGGTGTCACGTCGCGTGCCGGGCAGGGCGTAGTGTTCGTCGCTAACGACGCCGCGGTAGTGTCGACGCCTTCGGTGCCGGTGCCGACGTCGAACTCATGGATTGTTGTGGCGTGGGTTCGTCATGACGATGAGTTCACTCCGAATACGGACGGAGACTCGCTTCCAAAGTTCGGCTTCACAGAGGGCGTGGCATCACCGACGCCGGCGAAGCCTGCCATCCCTGACGGGTGCCTCGAGCTGGCCACGATCCTTGTGCCGTCGAGCGCTACGGCTACGAACTCGACTGGCGTCGTGATCACGCAAACTCACCTGTACACGGCGATGTCAGGTGGCCGCGTTGTCGTGCGCAACGCTATCGAGCGGAACGCGTGGGCGCCGGCTGACCAGAACGAGTCCATTCAGGTCGACACTCGGCAGACGTGGGTGCGCCGTGGCGGCGCGTGGGTTCTGTCTGGCGGTGCGGCTCCTTGGGCGCAGTCCCTCCGCAACCCTTTGGCCCCTACCGGGACCGATACGTACCCGGCGAACAGTCCAGTGTCGTTCACGTCGCTCGGGTTTTCCGCAGTCATCGCGGCCGCTCCCGCCGGAATCTACAAGGTGGGCGGCTACATCATGCTCTCCGCTGCTGGTGGCGACAGCAACGGCAACCTGCGCATCCAGGTCACTAGTGCTGGGAACGTGCCACAGAACGTGAACTACGACCAGTTCATCAAGCTCGTGGGCGGCGGGGTTCAGATCATCCCCGTGAACGTCTTTTACAACCACCCGGGCGGGGATCTCAGCGTCACGGCGCTCGACCAGCGGGCGAATGCTTCAGCCACCGTCTACAACACAAGCCAGCTGTCGCTGGCGTGGGATCGAGCTGCCTGATGTCTAGGGTGGTTGCGTTCGACACCCGATCCGGCGACTTCGGTGAAGACATCCCGTTCAGCACGTTCAAATGGGAAGTCGGCATCAATACTGCGGACGTGCTCTCCTGCGCCGTCAACCTTTCTAACCCGGAGGCTGCAGCGCTCGACTTGCGCTCGTCAGCTGCACCGCTGAAGAACGGCCTCGCGATCATCGAGGGCAGAACGGTACCCTCAGCCGGCGTGATTTGGCCGCATGACTATTCGAAGAACACCGCTGGGCTGACGATCTCAGCTAAGGGTATCTGGTCCCTGTTCGACCGCCGCCTACTCATGCCTGTCTCGGCTCTCACTACGCCGCTGCTGATCCTAGAGGGCGACGACGCAGGCAAGCCGAACCCGGCAGTCGCCACGACGTTCACGGGCCGTTCGTGGGGCTATATCGTTCGCACGGTACTGCAGCAGTCGATGGCGTTCCCCGGCGGCGAGCTGCCATTGGTTTTCGAGGATGACGGCACCGGTTCGCACGACAAGACGGTGGAAGCGTCGTCGTTCAAATCCGTCGGTTCGTTTCTATCAGACCTCACCAAGCTTGAGAATGGGCCGGAGATAGCGTTCGTGCCTCGCCTCCGCGCCGACCGTCAAGGCATTGAGTGGGTGGTGCGCGTTGGAAACGACGAGCAGCCCCGTATCGGTTCCGACACTGGTGCGAAGTGGGACTACTCAGTGCCCGACAGAGGAGTGAAAGACCTCGACGTATCGGTCGACGCATCGGACATGATCTCGGGTTCGTGGGCGTCTGGCGGCAGACCATCATCGATCGCGCTGTACTCATTCACCTCCACCTCCGAGCTGACTGATGACGGCTACCCGTGGACAGACTCCAACGACTCCACCCACACCGATGTGGTCGTGCAAGAAACGCTCGACTCGTATGCGGCCGAGAACCTCCGCATCGGCGCTCGACCAGTGCAATTCTGGCCATTCTCGGTTCGGAACGACCTCGACCCGAAGCTCAACTCGTTCTCCAACGGCGACACATGCCGGCTGAAGCTCGTAGGCGATCCGTACGAGCCTGATCAGTCGGTGTCGCGCCGGATTGTGAAGCTCTCGGGCGATGAGGGGCTGTGGATGAAAGTGACGACAGGGGCGATTTATGGCTGATCCGAAACCGGGAGGCGACGGTCTCGGCCCGCTCATCGAGACGATCAACGGCATCAAGTCGCGTCTGGGGATGCTTGAGGGTTTCTCTGGTGCCGACTACGTCAAAGCGCTGCAGAAGATCGATGATCTTGTGGATGGCCTACCTGCACAGGTCGACGAGCTCGTCGATGCCCGTCTAGCCACAGAACTCGCGAACTACTACACATCAGCACAAACAGATTCGAAGGTCGCCTTGCCAGGCGACATCGCGCCCGGCAAGGTCAACGCCTCCGGTAACATCACCACCGGTGGCAGCGTGACAGCGGCGGGCGCGGTCTCGGGTGGCGCCGTCACGGGTTCGTCACTCACCAGCACCGGCACCCTCGACGCATCAGGCCCTGTGCGGCTTCCGAATGCGTACGTCACCGACATCACTTGGACTCGCGTATCGGGGTGGATAGGTAACGACGGCCGGGTCGGGTACGCATCATCAAAACGGTCGAAGAAGTTTCACATCGACAACGTCACTTTCGACGTCGTCGCCTTCAAGCTGCTGCAGGTCGTGCACTTCCAGTACCGCGCCGAGCGCGCCAAGCAGCGCGCCGCCCCGGACTACCACGTGTCGGTCAACGTAGGAATGTACGCCGACGACCTGCATGCTGCGGGCTACTGGGAGTACGTGATCTACCAGTTTGACGAAGACGACCTCGAGCGGGCGAACCCGGTGCCAGGCGGCATCCACTACGAGCTCCTCGGTCTCCTGGCTATCCAAGGCGTTCAGTACCTCATAGAGCGGCTCGACGCCGCCGGCATTCAATAAGGAGCAGCAATGGCACTAGTTGCATGGGCTGGGAACGTCGAGAATGGCGCAATCCCGACCTCGAAAATGGTCAGCATTGGCACATATCAGGGCGAGACGTTGTGGCTGAACCCGGCCGCCGCACATGACTTCAAGTTGTGGGCCGCTGAGTGGAAGCAGCAAGAGGGGGAAGACCTCATCGTCGACGAGGCCGACCGCTCGCTCGACCGGCAGATCTATCTGTACAACGGTTACACCAAGCACATGGCTGGCTTCTACATGGCCGCGTACCCGGGGACGTCGAGCCATGGCGAGGCCCTCGCTATCGATGTGCTTTCGAGCGTGTACGGGTCCGACGAAGCGAAGCACGACCGGCTCGTGGCCATGGGCCTCAAGTACGGGTGGAGCTGGTACACGGTCGGCAAGCCTTCCGGTGAGCCATGGCACTTCAACTACATCCGGAACCCGCTGCAGCAGTACCTCGACAACATCACCAACGCCGTTCAGACAGTGATCGACGCAATCCAAGGAGAAGACGAAATGCCCTACCTCGTGTTCCGTTCCACATCGGACTCGTACCTCACCCGCGCCAACCGCTTCTACGTCGAGGAAGACAGTGGACTCTTCCACGCCGTGTCTGATGAGAAGGTCAACGAGCTCACCCTGTACCACGGGGCCGCAGTGTTCTCGCGGGCCATTCAGAACGCTGGCGCTGACCTCGACAACAAGTTCCGTGCATTCGGTTTCCGCGCCCACGCCGGCGACGTCTCCGCGCCTGGCGCGTACACCGGCCAGATCATCGGTGGCAATGCGTCGAACGGCAACCCCGACACCGGCACGAACGACGCACACTGGCCGCGAGTGTCCGCCTAACCTCTTCTGATCCTCGGGAGGGGAAGCATGCGAATCAACGGAGCACGAGGATATGCGCTGCTCATTGGCGCCGTCTTTTGTCTAACTCGAGCGCTGGCGTACTTCTCAGCGTTCACCCCAGACGATCCGCCTCTGGGGTTGACGCTCATTACGCAAGGTTTGGTGAATATCGACTTCTATGCCGGGCTGTGGTCTGTCGTCGCGGTCTTTTGTATCGTCGGCGCATTCAAGCGCCGAGACTCGTGGTCTTGGGCTGCGCTCGTCGGCGTGATGACGTTGTGGGGTCTCGCTTACTTCGCGGGTTGGGTGTACTCGGTTCAGCCGGGCGACCCTCCTGAGTCTCGCGAGTGGTTAACGGCCGTCACCTATCTGGCGCCGGCCGCGATCATCGGCATCTTGTCACCACAGTTCGTTGGGCGCAAAAATGCCACCTGAGCTAGTCACCGTACTCATCGCGGTCATCTCGCTCGCCGCAGCGGTACTGGTTGCCCGCATCAATTCCAAAGGCGGGTTCGTGGCTACTCTGCGTGCCGACAACACCGAGCTGCGTGGCCGCGTCGACAAGCTCGAAGCCCGCGAGCGACTGTTCCTGAACTACATCTACCAACTGCACGGCGACCTGGCAAAGTCAGGCGCACCCATCACCCCGTTCCCGCCCGAGCTACTGAAGGAGTAGTCATGACTCTCGCATCTGCAACCTCGCCCGTACCCGAAATCTGGTTCAAAGCGAAGCGCGTGCTCCGCACCCTCGTGCAGGTCGGCATCCCGGCCTTCCTCGCATTCGCGCTTGTGCTCCCGCAGATCCTCGCAGTGTCGGGCATCCCGGTCAGCAGCGAGCTTTACCTGTGGCTGATCTCTGTCGCAGCTGGCATCACAGCCGTGGCTGGCGGGCTCTCCCGGGTGATGGCGATTCCCGCCGTGAACACGTGGCTCGTGAACATCGGGCTCGGCTCTGTTCCGGGTTCTGCCATCACGAACCTCAACCTCCCCGTGACTCCGATGGACGCCACCATCGTGACCTCACCGGAGGCGGGCGCCCCGCCCGCCGACATCGACCCCACGCCGGCCGCCGCTGACTACGAAGCGAAACACGTCAACCTCGGTGACTGAGTTCGAACCGCAGCTCCACATCTTCGCCCTCCGTCGTGGGGGTTTTTCTTTTTCCTGAAAGGTTCCCATGACGATCATCCTCGGCGATCCGATCAACGACTCGTCAGGCCAGCCTGCTGATGGTCTGATCACTTGGACGCAGACTGTTCCATTTGCTTCGGGCAAAGGCTTCACGACCCGCAAGCCGGTTACTGCGTTGGTCACGAACGGGCAGATCACCGACCTCACGCTGAATCCGTTCGTTATGCAGGCGTCGCCCGCGAACACGTTCGTTGCAGTGCGCGAGCAGTTTGCTGGTTCGTCCCGCGACTGGGTGACCGCGATCCCAGACCAGGAGTCGATCTTCTACGGCGCGCTCCCGATCCTGCAAGACGACACGTCAGGCCCGAACCCGACGTACCAGCAAATCATCGACGCTGCCAACGCAACCGCGCAGAGCGTGACCGACGCACAGACGGCAGCGACTACGGCGGCAGCGCAGGCCGCTGCCGCACAGACATCTCAGGTGGCGGCAGGTTCAGCGGCCACCTCAGCTGCCAGCGCGGCGACCTCCGCGTCGACCGCGGCAGGCACAGCCGGTACAGCCGCCAGCGCCGCCACCGGTGCCGCCTCGACAGCATCGACCGCCGCCGGCGCAGCGAGTAGCGCAGCGACAACCGCGACCAACAAGGCCAGTGACGCCAGCACGGCAGCATCCACAGCATCGACCGCCGCGACGACCGCGACGGGTGCAGCCGGAACCGCCTCAACTGCTGCGACCAACGCCGAGAACTCGGCCACGCAAGCAGCGAACACCGCGGCCGCGATTCCGACCACGAACGACCCCATCGTCGCGAACCTCGCTGGCTCTCCCGGTTCCGCCACCGACCTCGCGCTGCGGGCACGCCTGAAGATCTCAGGCGCGGTCACGGCTTCGGGGCCCGTTGTCATCGAGCAGCACAATGTAACCGATGCCACCTCTGGTGTCGTCACACGCACACTGCCCACCGGCCAGCCCGAGGGCACTCAGCTCTCGGTCGAGAAGATCGACGCCTCAACGAACGTCGTCAAAATCACCGGCAATGTGCGCGGTGTCGCGGCGTCGACGATCTCGCTCGTGCTGGCGAAAGAGACTGTCGAGTTCCGTGCTGACTCTGCCGGTTCGTGGTGGCCCATCTCAGGGCACAAGACTCTGTCGAGCCTCGACGGTCGTTACCCGCTTGCCGCAACGGTAGGTGCAGTGAGCGGTATCGCCCAGCTATTTGCAGACGGGGCTGTTCCCTTTTCGCAGGTTGCTCTACGCCTACCCACGGTTGACCCGCGACAGTTCGGCGCGAAGTTCGATGGAGTAACCGACGACACAGCTGCATGGCTGGCTGCGATTGCTTCACTCCCCGCAAATGGCGGGACGGTGGTGCACCCGGGCGGGTTGTCGATTCTCAGCGGCGAACTAATACTGAAAAGCTATTCAACAATCATGGGTTTCTCGCCCCATTCCTGCAAGATGCAGTGGGCAAACGGATTCGCCGGCAACTTCATCTCGTCGTTCAGCTATGGCTCTGCCACCGCAACGGATACTGGCGTTAGCGTCGTAGGCATTCAGGTCTTCAAGAGTTCAGTTGGCGCGACGAACTCGACGTGGATCGAAACAACGAGCGTGATGACGCTCGCGGGTCAAAGCATCGTGTGTATTTTCGACAGCACGGGTTTCCCGACGAGTGGGTCGGTTTGGGCCGGGTACCAGAAGGTTTCGTACACGGGGAAGAATATTGTCACCACAACACTCGCTTCTGCCGCGACGGCTGGCGCGACAACTATTACGGTGGCAAGCGCGACCGGCCTAGCGCCGTCTGGCGGCCTTCTTATTGACGGCGTGCCGGTCGCCTACACATCCATCTCAGGCAATGTGCTTACCCTTTTCGCGGCCAGTATCGGCGTTCCTGTCGGTGGGTTCGCGTCGGGGGTCACGGTTGCGCAGCACCAGCTCACAGGGTGCACGGGTAACAATGCGACCATCGCAACTCAGGCAACCATCACGTTGCGGGGCTCGAAGATGCACGGAATCGCTCTGAACTCGCATCAGGGCCGTATCTACGACGTGTACTGCTTCAACACCAACGGCTCGAACTTCATGATCGACGGGGGTGTTGAGAACCGCATCGCGGACAGCCGAGCCACAACCGCAGGCCACTCGAACATCTACGTCAGCCCGGGATCAACGGACGGGCACATGACCAACGTAGTGACAGGCCCTGCTATTCAGGCGAGCGTGATTGTCAGAGGCCAAAACTGGAATTGCACAAATCTGCACCCTATTGGGCCGTACCCCTACAACGCGTCGGGGCCGTTCAAATACATGAAGCAGGGCTTTGTTATTGCAGCCCCAGGCTTCATTCTCAACGGCGCAGAACTGGACACGATCCCCAACACGATGTTTATTATCGATTCGATGATGAATGGTTGGAACCTATCGAATACCCATCTTGGGCGATTGTCGGTTCTCTCGGCGGGCGGGAACGTGCCAGCGGTTCAGGGCGTCGGCTCGTTTGTCGTGTTTCGCACAAACTCCGCGAACGGCGCAGGCCGCGTAACGGTCGATCAAGTTGACCTGTCGTTTGCCTCAGGTTATTTCGCGCTGTGGAACAAGCAGGTGAAGACACGAACGGCGACAAGCACAACGTTTGGTTCGGCAACGACAATTCAGGTTGTGAACGCGGCAGATTTCCCCCCGGAGGGTCGTGTCTCAGTCGGAGGCTCCACCGATGTTCATTATTCGGGCATCATCCAGCGTCAGGACTGGCTCGCCGTGGCTTCCACGGCAGGAGCAACACAGATCACGTTGCAAGATGCGAGCGCATTCCCCACATCCGGCTATGTCGCGATCCAAGGTGGCAACTACGCCTACACGGGGAAGACGGGCAACGTCCTTACGGGCATGAGCGTCGCAACTGCTTACACGGT
Source organism: Subtercola sp. RTI3 (assembly GCF_035018625.1). Taxonomy (NCBI): domain Bacteria; kingdom Bacillati; phylum Actinomycetota; class Actinomycetes; order Micrococcales; family Microbacteriaceae; genus Subtercola; species Subtercola sp. RTI3. Next base: position 9,869 of record NZ_JASJXO010000039.1, read on the forward strand.
TGGGCAGGGGGTGACCCAAAACTTCCTCACGGGGGTTCGGGGAGGCAGCACGACGGAGTCGGGTGGCACGGAATGTACTCTGCTCTTTCCGGGTGGACAGGCACTCGCCTATAGCAACATCCACCAGCCCGGTAGTAATTTCCAAGCTCGGCACGACTTCATCGGAACTGATGCGCCCTACCTGACCGCAGGGGGCAGTACTCTCGGCGGCTTGCGGATGGAGAGCGTCGGATCTTCTACCTTTGCAGTGGGCAGCACCACGGCAACCGTTCCGCACCTTCTGGGAGGAACACCGCAAGCTGTTGTATTGACCCCCACGGGCGCAATGCAGGGAATCACCCTCTCATATACTGCGACCACCACCACCATCACAGTTACGGCCTCTTCGGCCCCATCGGGCTCCGCGGTCGCTTTCGCATGGTACGCAAAAATACTGTCCTAGCATCAGAATGAAATAAGCCCCGCCCATCTCTTCGGAGTTGAGCGGGGCTTATTTGTGTTTGGTGTTGACGGCGATGAAACCTATTTGGCGATGAGGGTGTCGGCGACGATAGGGCCAAGCGAAGTCGAATATTCGACAGTCATATGCCCGGTGTCGGCGCGGACTGGCATGCTGCCCACGAAGCCAGGGCAACCCCCCGAAGCAGTGCAGAACCACTGCCTGGTGTCTATGAAACTTGCGCCCGTGCCAGCAGCGGCCACCGCATCCTTTTCTCCGTTATTCAGGGCTTTCCATTCGCCGATGATTCCGCTGATGCAGTCGGACGGTTTCCCGACCCTCGTGACGCACTGCTGCAGAGCTATTCCTGCAGGCGGATCTGACAACACGACGGTCTGCTTGGCGCTGGGCATCACTGCGGCGAGAGTCTTGGCCATGCCCGCTTGCAGTTCGGTCTGGGCCGCGGCGTCTTTCGATTTCGAGGCAAGCCGATAGTAAGTATCGGTCGCGCTGACCAAGATGACGAGGTCGGGCTTGATCTCCTGAATCTTGCTGATCGCGAACTGCCGTTCGGTATCACAAGCACTGTTGTCTTCACCGCCGTCCGCTGTCGTAGCGACGTCGACGGCTGGGCATTGACCGCGGTTGAAGGGAATCACCGTCCATCCGGCTGGTTCAAATGCTGCCTTGATTGCGGGCATCCACGCAATGCCGAACGAGTCACCGAGAACCACCACAGTCTTGTTCGCGCTGCCCGTGCCTGTCGTGCATTTCTGATACGTGTCGGGAGTGATGTCTCCGCACCCCTGGGCATTGATCGCGTTGATCCAGTTCTGGGTGCCCAAGGAGTCAACGCTTGGGGTGAACGTGTCGGGGAAGCTGCTCGCGGCGAGGGATGTAACTATCCGAGCCTGTAGCGTCTGTTCGATCGTGACGGGAACGGGAGTACCGGAGACGGTCGGCACGGGCACGGCCGCGGCGTTAGCTACGTACGTATCCGGTCTCGGCGAATCTATGAACGCGGGGACAACTACTACAGCCGTTATCGCCACCACAACGACGAGCCCGCCAATGCGGAACCGCTGACTCTCTCTGACGCGTCGGAACCGTCGACGCCAGCGCCCGCGCCGTTGATTCGGCTCAAGCCACGGTGACTTACGAATCGGGTCTTCCACCAGATGGAAACTCAGCACTGAAACGACGATCGTCGTCAGCAAGACCACGACGTAATACGACGGATCGCCGGCGGTGAAGAACGCTGCAAGCAGCACGATGATCGGGAAGTGCCACAGGTACAAGGAATACGAAATGTCGCCCAAATATTTTGAAACAGGATTCGTGAGCGGCCAGAGGAATCGGGGTGCGACCCCGATTCCGCCGACAATCACGAGGGCGCTGCCGACGACGGGCAGCGCCGCCCACGGCGCGGGGAACGTGGAGGTGCTCGAGACGACGAACATGCTGACGATTATCGCGGCGAGCCCCGCCCAGCCGAGTACGGGTCGGATGCTTTTCGGCAATCGGGTGAGGACAGGGGTAGCGGCGGCTACCAGTGCTCCGAGGCCGAGCTCCCATGCTCGGCTGAATGTGGAGAAGTATGCAACCGTGGGCGAGTGAACCGAGTCCCACATGGCCCATCCGAAGGATGCGGCGGTGAGAATGAACATCACGGCGAAGACCCATCGGACGGCGATTGTCCTCGTCCACCCACGTCTGGCTGCGATGACGCCAAGAATGAGGACCATGATCCAGGGCCACACGATGTAAAACTGTTCTTCTACTGCCAGGGACCAAAAGTGCTGAACCGGGGATAACGGGCCGGAGTTCTGCATGTAGTCGGTGCCTATGGCCGCGAAGTGCCAGTTGGCTAGAAAAAAGAAGGACCAGATCTCGTCCAGTGTGATGGACATCGCCCGTGCGGTTGAGTAGATAAGCCAAGAGGCGATCCCCGTCGCGACCAATACAAGGACGGCGAGTGGAATGATGCGTCTGATTCGGCGTCGGTAGAAGTCAGCGAATGAAATCCCCCCGGTGCGTTCATGTTCCCGGAGCAGAAGACCCGTGATCAGGAAACCACTGAGCACGAAGAAGACGTCGACGCCGACAAACCCGCCACCCGGCCAGGCAAAAAGATGATCTGCAATTACCGCAATGACGGCAAGCGCGCGAAGGCCCTGAATATCCGGTCGCAATGCAACTTGCTTCTTCGGCACCGCCGTTACCGCGTCTTTGCGCCCAGAATTCCATGACATCGCATCCCCCTAGCACCGTCACGCACGAGTATAGCGACCAATCTTCGGCCACTTCCTCCAATTCTCGTCAGGCGGATATATGACCCCGACACTGGGGTAGCAATGGTCAAAACGTCCGTCGAATTGTGCCAAACCCACCCCCGATGAGGCCGGTCCAACATCTTCGGTCGCCTATCTTCCGACCGTCGGAATAGACGTAGTGATCCCATGTGAGGCACCACTCGTACTCCTTCGACGTCTTCTTCAGGATGGTTCAATTAGAGTCAGGTGATCCCATCGTGGAACGGGGCGGGGATTTTTCTGCGTTCACCGCCGTCTGTTGCGCCTCGGCCGCTCCGGCGGTTTCGGCTGCGGCGGGTAAGCTCCTGCCATCTCTCCAGCATCTTCTTGCACGGGCTGATGCCCGTGCCTCGTCTAGACGAGGGTTTTATGAGAATGCTTTGGCGTCGAGCACCGCGCAGCCTGGGTCAGACTGCGAACACCATGGAAAAGCGCTCAATTCGAGATGCGCCTATCGTTTCTGTGGAGGTTCACAATATGCTCACCAGCATGGACACCGAATCTGAGAAGAAGAGTCATTCTCGTCGCAACCTGTTTCTGGGACTAGCTGGGGCAGTGGCTGCGACCGCCGTAATTGCCGAACCCGCACAGGCTGACGTGACGTACATACCGACTACGGAAAAAGGTGCCGCGAACGGAGTGGCTACTCTAGACGCCAACTCGCGTCTCACTCCGACTCAACTACCGATGAACGTTCTCTCGGTCTTCAACGTTCGTGACTATGGGGCGCTCGGGGATGGGGTTGCCAATGACGGCACTGCTATTGCTGCTGCCGTCTCGGCGGCCGGGGCAAGCACCGCCGGTGGCGTGGTCGGCTTCCCTCCAGGTACCTATCTCGCTGAAGGCTTGACCGTTCCGGCCTACGTCATCCTGCGATCACTCGGCGGAGGCTTCACGCGCTTTGGCCCGGACCTCTACGGAGGAAGAAAAGCGTCAGTACGGATCTTTCGGCCGACGAACACAAGTACGGCGGCGATGGTCACCCTTGCTGGGGCGGGAAGCGGTATCGAAGGGATCGTCCTCGAGGGTAATGGTGCCCCAGGCACGATCCTCGAGGCGCAAGGTTTCGAGTCAACTCTCAATGCGGTGCGCTGCATCAGCGGCACCGGAATCGGGCTCGACATTCAGAAAGCAAATAACACTCGGTGGCATGACGTGTTCGTGGATAGTTGTGGGTCATCGACTCTGCCAGCCGTTAAAATCTGGTCCAAGACCGGAGCTGGCGGAGCTAACGAGACGAACACGTTGGACATAGACGGACTGACTATTGAGCGGTCGAAAAATGTTGCTTTGGAGATTGCGGTTGGAACCGACGCGGCTCAGGCCTGGGCTGAGTGGGTGCGCATTTTCCGGCTGCATGTTGAGTCCAGCGGGATGGATTCGCCGAACGTCGACCCGCTCATCAATATCGGTAACGTTCGCTCCGTGACGTTCGTCGACCCCTTCATCTACGGCGGGCCTGGCCCGCTCATCCGGCACAATCAGCAGGTCACCCGAACGTACGGCAACGGGGGCATTCGGCTGATCGGGGGCACCCTGAACGGGTCAGACACCACGATCACACCCAACCCGCCGCTCCCGACACCCACCTTGGTAGATCTAGTGGCAGGCAACGACTTCGCCGCTCTCGGAACGCGTTTCATGCGGCAAACAGCGCAAGCGGTATCGGTGGCGTCTGCCTACGGCCCAGGCGTGTGGGTCGACGCATCGTCTTCTATCGCCCCGGGCGGCACGGTCATCACTGATGGTAGGTCGGCCAAGACCATCTACTCAATTCGCGGAAACAGTGCGGTCGATGGTGAACTTGCGACGGGTGGAGATGTCAACTTTGCCGCGCATCTGCGATCGACTCAAGCATTCACCGGCATCGTAGTGACGAACACAACCGGCGGCGGACTGGGTGCCGGGGCGCCAGCTGCAACGTCCAACGCTAACGACACAGCGGGCAGGATCTTTTTCGGATCTGGCACGGGCACTGCGGCCGGCCAACTTGTCTCAGTGACCTTCGCGACGCCGTACACGAATGAACCGGTCGTTGTTTTGACCGCAGGAACGGCAGCCGCTCAACAGCTCGGATTGTACGTTTCAGCGACCACAACAGGGTTCGTTATCCGCTCCACTGCCGCGCCAGCCGCGTCCCAATCTGTTGGGACTTTTCAGGTCAAATTCGTCGTCATCGGTCTATCCCACTAGCGGCGAGTAAGGAGCATCTCGGCTATCGACTGGCGGGGTCAGAGAGCCGGCTGGTTCTCATAAAGGCCGAAGTTTGATGATGGGGTGAGCGTGGCGAGCCCCCACTGATACGCCACTGCACTGGCCTCCTTCAACGTCTCGAAGTAGCCAATCAGTCGCCGCGGTTGTTCGTGCGTCACCGCGCGGAAACACCACACCGGCGAACCGTTGCGCTGCACCTCGAGCCAACGGATCTCTGCGAACGGGTCACCGTCGCTGGGTCGGGGCAGTACCCAGGTCACGGGCAGAAGTGTCTGCAGGGGGTGCCAGTCAGCCAAGCGTGCTCCTTTGTTTGGAGCGCCCCGGCCGACGCATGACCGATAGTAGACGAACGCTCTGACAATCGATACGTTCGGAGCATGGATGAGTGCATGTTCGACGAGTGCGAACGTGCTCCTTCGGAGCGGGTAACCGTGGCAAGCGGAGGCCTACTCGTCGACTACTCGGTGTGTGCTGTTCACCGAGATGCGATTCGATCCCGCGCGACGTTTCGGAGCTTGGTCGACGGGACCCGTGGGATGCTCGGACTAGCGCCTAGCGAGTCGGACTAGTGTGGCACGCTGCCACAAACTGAGGCGTCCGAGCGCACTCGACGGGGCGTGAACCCTTGTGAATATAAGCCGAACAGCGCTCCGACACGCCCGTAATGTGGGTTCGAGTCCCACCACCGGTACTCAACGTCACGGAGCACAGCTCTGGTCTACGAAGGTGGCCGAACCGGGCGCCGTGAGGCTGTGGTCTCGCACCATTGTGCTGCGGGGCCTCGGCGAAGTTGCACAGACGTGAGCAATGGCCGCGGTGAGATCTGTGCTTGAGGCCGCGCCAGCGCCGCCGGAGCCCCCGAGATTCTCGGCGTATTCGATGTCGATGACATTCTCTCCGTAGACAGCAGCGTACGCCTCGCACTCGGCGAAGCGGATGCACTCCTCTGCTACAGCGAAGTCGAACCCGGCAGCGCTGTGGGCGCGGGCGGCGAGATCGGGGGCGTTCTTCTGCCCCGCAGCCAGGTTGTTCGTGTGGGCGAGGGTCACGAGCTGCGTGGCGAACGCCAGGGCGTCGTCGACGGTGAGGGCACCGTTCGAGCGGGTGTACGAGTCGAGGTTGTCGAACTCCACGGCGCGGTAGCCGGCGGCCGAGCATCCGGAAACCGTGGCGGTGAGACGCGCAAGCAGTTCGGTGCGATTGGCGGCAGTCGAGGTGTCGAAGATCGACTCGTCGGGCCAGCCGGGGTCGCGAAGGGGGGCTCCAGATGCGTCGTGCAGCACCAGCGCGCTCGGCCAGTCGACGCCGGGCTGGCTCTGAAAGGCGTTGACGTAGCAGATCGAATAGAGGCCCGGAGCCGGCGGCGCAGTGCTATCGCGGGTGACGACCATCACAGCGGAAGCCGGAGGGAATGCCCCGCCCAGCTGGTAGTCGGCCGGTGCCCCGGCAGGCGGGAGTGCAATGCCTGCTGCGGGGCTCGAGCTCGCCGGCGACGTAGCCGACGTAGATGCCGATGTAGATGTAGATGTAGATGCTGACGCAGACGCCGACGTACTGCCTGACACCGGTTCTCCCCCGGCGCACCCGGTCAGCGCCACCACAACCACCCCGCAGCAAACCATGAAGGAGCCCAACGCTTTCACGCCGGACTCCTTCATGGTGCGACTCGAATCGCCGATGTGCAGACCTAGTGGTCGAGCGCGTCGGGGTCGGGCTTCTGCGGGTTGTGGCCTTCACCGATGATGTGCACGCGCATGTCGTTGGTGGTGCCGGCTTTTCCGGGAGGCGAACCGGAGATGACGACCACGCGGTCACCGAGCTCGGCCAGTTTCTCTCCGAGCAGAACGTCATCGACCTGAACCATGAGCTGGTCTGTGTGGTTGACGCGAGCGACCAGGTACGACTCGACACCCCACGAGAGTGCCATGCGGTTGCGGATGCCCGCCTCAGGCGTGAGCCCGATGATGGGGATGCTCGACCGAAGCCGGGTCATGCGGCGAACCGAGTCGCCCGACTCGGTGAACACCACGAGGAACTTCGCGCCGACGAAGTCGGCGACCTCGGCTGCGGCGAGCGTGATGGCGCCGGCCTGGGTGCGCGGCTTGGTGCCGAGCGCGGGGATGCGCTCGAGGCCGTGGATCTCGGTCGACTCGACGATGCGTGCCATGGTCTGCACCGTGATGATGGGGTACTCCCCCACGCTGGTCTCGCCCGAGAGCATGACCGCGTCGGCGCCGTCGAGCACCGCGTTCGCGACGTCAGACGTCTCGGCACGGGTCGGGATGGGGCTCGAGATCATCGATTCGAGCATCTGCGTTGCAACGATGACGGGCTTCGCCATGCGGCGTGACAGCTCGATGGCGCGCTTCTGCACGATGGGTACGGCTTCAAGCGGAAGCTCGACACCGAGGTCACCGCGGGCGACCATGATGCTGTCGAACGCATCGATGATCTCTTCGAGGTTGTCGACGGCCTGCGGCTTCTCGATCTTCGCGCAGACGGGAACCTTGCGGCCCTCCTCTGCCATGATCTCGTGCACGCGGGTGATGTCTGCTGCGTCGCGAACGAAGGAGAGGGCGATGAGGTCGGCGCCGAGGCGGAGGCCCCAGCGGAGGTCTGCTTCGTCTTTCTCCGACAGGGCAGGCACGTTCACGGCGACGCCGGGAAGGTTGATGCCCTTGTTGTTCGACACGTTGCCGGCCACGATGACCTCGGTCGTGACGACGGTACCGTCGGTCTCGAGAACCTTGACCTTCACCTTGCCATCGTCGATCAGCAGGAAGTCGCCGGGGGCGACGTCTTGCGGCAGGCCCTTGAACGTGGTGCCCGAGAGCTCACGGGTACCGATAACGTCGTCGGTGGTGATCTTGAAGATGTCGCCCTGGGCCAGGTAGTACGGGCCGCCCTCGAACTTGCCGAGGCGGATCTTGGGGCCCTGCAGGTCGACCAGCACCGCGACGGCGCGACCCGAGTCTGCGGCCGCCTTGCGCACGGTGGCGTAGATGCCTTCGTGTACGTCGTACGAACCGTGGCTGAGGTTCATGCGGCAGACATCAACTCCGGCGTCAATGATGGCCCGGATGTTCTCGTATGACGAGGTCGCCGGCCCGAGGGTGGCGACGATCTTTGCGCGTCTCATTCTGTGTGGTACTCCATGCTTCTGCGCGGTGTGCGCATCGGTTTGGTTCTATTAGATCGCGATTGCGCGGTCGGTTGGGGAAACGGGGAAAGGCAGTTCGGTGTCGCCTTCAAGGTACCGGTCGACACTCGAGGCCGCAGCGCGACCCTCGGCGATGGCCCAGACGATGAGCGACTGGCCGCGACCGGCGTCACCGGCAACATACAGGCCCGGGATGCTCGTGGAGTAGTCGGCACCGCGCTCGACGTTTCCGCGGGTGTCGAACACCGCCCCGACCTGGTGCGTGAGGTCATGGGTTTCGGGCCCGGTGAAGCCGAGCGCCAGCAGTACGAGGTCGGCGGGGATCTCACGTTCGGTGCCCGCTTTGGGTACGCGGCGGCCATCCAGATACTCGGTCTCGGCCACGCGGATGGCGCGAACCTCGCCCGACTCGTTGGAGAGGAACTCGACGGTGGAGGCCAGGAAGACCCGCTCGCCGCCCTCTTCGTGGGCACTCGAGACCTCGAAGAGGTTCGGAACCATGGGCCAGGGCTGGCTCTCGGCACGCTCGGTCGGTGGCTGCTGGCCGATGGCAAGGTTGGTCACAGAGAGGGCCTGCTGGCGGTGCGCGGTGCCGATGCAGTCTGCTCCGGTGTCGCCGCCGCCGAGAACGACGACGTGCTTGCCTTCAGCAGTGATCTGATCGGTGACGGTGTCGCCAGCGCCCACCTTGTTACCCTGAACGAGGAACTCCATGGCGTGGTGCACGCCCTCGAGATCGCGGCCGGGGATGACGAGGTCGCGTGGAACGGTCGCACCCGTGCAGACGATGACCGCGTCATAACGCGAACGGAGGTCGGCCCAGGTGATGTCGACGCCGATGTTGATGCCGGCGCGAAAGCGGGTGCCCTCAGCCATCATCTGCGTGAGACGCGACTCGAGGTGCTTCTTCTCCATTTTGAAGTCGGGGATGCCGTACCGCAGCAGCCCGCCGATGCGGTCGTCACGCTCGTACACGGCCACCGTGTGGCCGGCGCGGGTGAGCTGCTGTGCCGCGGCGAGACCGGCCGGGCCGGATCCGACGACGGCGACCGTCTTGCCGGTGAGACGCTCTGGCGGGTGCGGGGTGACCCAACCGTTGGCGAAGGCCTGGTCGATGATCGACACCTCGACCTGCTTGATGGTGACAGCAGGCTGGTTGATGCCGAGCACACACGAGCTCTCGCACGGTGCCGGGCAGAGCCGACCCGTGAACTCGGGGAAGTTGTTCGTGGCGTGCAGGCGCTCGATGGCCTGCCGGCCCTCGCCGCGCCACGTGAGGTCGTTCCACTCGGGAATCAGGTTGCCGAGCGGGCAGCCGTGGTGGCAGAACGGAATACCGCAGTCCATGCAGCGACCGGCCTGGCGGCGGGTCTCCGACGGGTCGGCGGCCTCGTAGACCTCTTTCCAGTCCATCAGTCGAATCGGAACGGGCCGCCGCTTGGGCACCTCACGCTCAGTGACCTTCAAGAACCCCTTGGGATCAGCCACCGGTTACCTCCAGAATTCTCTCCCAGACAACATCGCCGTCGGGGTCGAGACCCTCGTCGAGCGCCGTCTGGCGGGTTGCAAGCACAGCCGCGTAGTCACGCGGCAGCACCTTCACAAAATCACGAGCGGTCTCGTCGAAGTTCTGAAGCATCGAGGCGGCCACGGCCGAACCGGTCTCCGACTCGTGTTCGGTGAGAAGCGAACGCAGCAGGTCGTTGTCGGCCGCATCGAGCGGCAGCAGCTGCAGTTCGCCGCTGGCCACCGAGTCGGCGTTCATGAGCTCGGGGCGAAGCTTGTAGACGTAAGCAGTACCACCTGACATGCCCGCACCGAGGTTTCGCCCGGTCTCGCCGAGAATCAGCGCAATGCCACCGGTCATGTATTCGAGGGCGTGGTCGCCCACTCCCTCGGCCACGGCGATCGCACCCGAGTTGCGCACGAGAAAACGCTCACCGACGATGCCCCGGATGAACATGCTGCCGCTCGTCGCGCCGTAGCCGATCACGTTGCCGGCGATCACATTGTCTTCGGCGGCGAAGGTCGACGCACGGTTCGGCCGCACGATGACGCGGCCGCCGGAGAGGCCCTTGCCCACGTAGTCGTTGGAGTCGCCTTCAAGGCGCAGCGTGATGCCCGAGGGCAGGAACGCACCGAGCGACTGGCCGGCCGAGCCGAGCAGCGTGATCTGGATGGTGTCGTCGGGCAGGCCGTTCTCACCGTGCCGGACCGTCACCTCGTGGCCGAGCATGGTGCCGACGGCGCGCTCGGTGTTGCGGATGGGCAGGGTGATGACGACGGGCTCGCCGAACTCCAGCGCCTCTGCCGCGTCACGGATGAGGCGGTTGTCGAAGTGCTTCTCGAGCTCGTGCTCCTGCTGACGACGGTTGACGCGCGGCTCGGAGTCGGAGAACGTCGGGCCGACCAGAATGGGGCTGAGGTCGAGGCCGTCGGCCTTCCAGTGTGTGAGGGCGTTGTCGACATTCAGCAGTTCGTGGTGGCCGATGGCCTCTTCGAGCGTGCGGAACCCGAGCTCGGCCAGGTACTCGCGTACCTCCTGGGCGAGAAACTCGAAGAAGTTGACGATGTACTCTGGCTTGCCGCTGAAGCGCGCACGAAGCTCGGGGTTCTGCGTCGCGACGCCCACGGGGCAGGTGTCGAGGTGGCAGACCCGCATCATGACGCAGCCGGAGACGACGAGCGGTGCGGTGGCGAAACCGAACTCCTCCGCCCCCAACAGCGCGCCCACGATGACGTCGCGGCCGGTCTTCATCTGGCCGTCGACCTGAACCACGACGCGGTCGCGCATGCCGTTCAGCATGAGCGTCTGCTGGGTCTCTGCGAGGCCCAGCTCCCACGGGGTGCCGGCATGCTTCAAGGAGTTGAGCGGGCTCGCACCCGTTCCGCCGTCGTGGCCGGAGACCAGTACGACGTCGGCCAGGGCCTTCGTGACACCGGCCGCAACCGCGCCGATGCCGTTCTGGCTCACGAGCTTGACATGTACACGAGCTTCGGGGTTGGCGCGCTTGAGATCGAAGATGAGCTGCTTGAGGTCTTCGATGGAATAGATGTCGTGGTGTGGGGGCGGCGAGATGAGACCCACACCGGCGGTGGCGTGGCGCGTACGCGCGATCCACGGGTAGACCTTCATGGGCGGCAGCTGGCCGCCTTCGCCGGGTTTGGCACCCTGCGCCATCTTGATCTGGATGTCTGTAGCGTGCGTCAGGTACATGCTGGTCACACCGAAGCGGCCGGATGCAACCTGCTTGATCGAGCTGCGGCGTTCGGGGTCGAGAAGGCGGGCGACGTCTTCTCCGCCCTCACCGGTATTCGACTTCGCGCCGAGCCTGTTCATGGCGATGGCGAGCGTCTCGTGCGCCTCCTGCGAGATGGAGCCGTAGCTCATAGCGCCGGTGGAGAACCGCTTGACGATGGATGCGACCGATTCGACCTCGTCGAGAGCGACGGGGGGCCGGGCATCCGTGCGCAGCGTGAACAGGCCGCGGAGGGTCATCAGCTCTGCAGCCTGGTCGTCGACCAGCTTGGTGTACTCGCGAAAGATGTCGTATCGGCGCGCGCGGGTGGAGTGCTGCAGGCGGAAGACGGTGTCGGGGTTGAAGAGGTGCGGCGGGCCTTCGCGGCGCCACTGGTACTCGCCGCCGACGGCGAGCGGTTCGTGAACCGTGACGCTGCCGTCTTCGGGGTACGCGGCCGCGTGCCGGTTGGCGCTCTCGGCCGCGATGACGTCGATGCCGATGCCGCCGAGCTTCGATGAGGTGCCGGTGAAGTACTCGGAGACGAACGCCTTGTCGAGACCGACGGCCTCGAACGCCTGGGCGCCTGCGTACGACGACACCGTGGAGATGCCCATCTTCGACATGATCTTCAGAACGCCCTTGCCGAGCGCCTTGATCACGTTCTTCACGGCCTTCTCGGGCGTGATACCGGTGATCATTCCCGAGCGCACGAGGTTCTCGCACGTTTCCATGGCGAGGTACGGGTTGATCGCAGACGCACCGAAACCGATGAGGAGCGCGACGTGGTGCACCTCGCGAACGTCGCCGGCCTCGACGATCAGGCCCACCTTCATGCGATTCTGGGTGCGGATGAGGTGGTGGTGAACGCCAGAGAGCATCAGCAGCGAGGGAACAGGTGCGTGGTCTTTGTTCGAGTCACGGTCGCTCAGCACGATGAACTTGGCGCCGCGCGCGATGGCCTCGTCTGCCTCGGCGCACATCTCGGTGATGCGCTCCTGCATGGCCGACGGGCCGTTCTCCACCCGGTAGAGACCCTTGATGGTCGTGGTGGTCGAGCTGCCGGAGACGCCGTCGATGTGCTGGATCTTCGCGAGTTCGTCGTTGTCGATGACGGGAAAGTCGAGCACGACCTGGCCGGTGTGGCCGGGCGTCGCGTCGAGCAGGTTGCGCTCGGGGCCGAGGCCGAGGCGAAGAGAGGTGACGACTTCTTCACGAATGGAGTCGAGCGGCGGGTTCGTCACCTGGGCGAACTGCTGCGTGAAGTAGTCGAAGAGCAGCCGCGGGCGCTTCGAGAGCACCGCGATGGGAGTGTCGGAGCCCATGGCCCCGAGCGGCTCTGCGCCGTTCTTGGCCATCGGGGTGAGCAGAATGCGGATCTCTTCTTCGGTGAACCCGAACGTGCGCTGACGACGGGTGACCGAGGCCGGCGTGTGCACGATGTGCTCGCGCTCGGGCAGGTCGCGCAGATTGATGCGCCCCTCGTCGAGCCACTGGGCCCATGGCTCGCTTGCTGCGAGAGAGTCTTTGATCTCGTCGTCTTCGATGAGGCGACCGGCCTCGGTGTCGACGAGGAACATCTTTCCGGGGCGGAGCCGCCCCTTGCGAACGACCTTCGAGGGGTCGACGTCGAGCACGCCGATCTCGCTGGCGAGCACAACCAGGCCGTCGTCGGTGACCAGGTAGCGACCGGGGCGCAGGCCGTTGCGGTCGAGCGTGGCACCGACGAGCGTGCCGTCGGTGAAGACCAGCGCAGCCGGGCCGTCCCACGGCTCCATCAGGGTGGAGTGGAACTCGTAGAAGGCGCGCCGCTGCGGGTCGAAGGCAGCGTTGTTCTCCCACGCCTCGGGAACCATCATCATGATGGCGTGCGGCAGCGGTCGGCCAGCCAGGGTCAGCAGTTCGACGACCTCATCGAACGAGGCCGAGTCGCTGGCACCGGGCGTGACGATCGGCAGCAGGGGGGCCATGTCGCCGAGAGCAGCGCTCTTCAGCTGCGACTGGCGCGCGCGCATCCAGTTGCGGTTGCCCTGCACGGTGTTGATCTCACCGTTGTGCGCCATCATGCGAAGCGGCTGCGCGAGCGGCCACGACGGGAACGTGTTGGTGGAGTAGCGCGAGTGAACGAGCGCCAGCTTCGAGGCGAACCGTTCGTCAGAGAGGTCGGGGTAGAACGGCTCGAGCTGCAGGGTGGTGACCATGCCCTTGTATGTCAGCGTGCGCGCCGACAGCGACATGAAGTACACCTCGTGCTCGTGCTCGATGCGCTTGCGCAGGCGATAGGTGAGCCTGTCGAGCTGGATGCCCGAAGCCTTGGCCCCGTTCGCATCGTGGTGTTTCGCCTCGACGTACAGCTGCCAGATGGCAGGCATCGCTTCACGTGCCAGGCGGCCGAGCTCGTCGGGGTGCACCGGAACCTCGCGCCAGCCCAGAACCGCCAGGCCCTCTTCTTCGGCGACCTCGGTGAGCCGCTCGAGAACGGTGTCTCGTTCGGCCTTGTCAAGCGGCAGAAAAGCGTTGCCCACGGCGTAGAAGCCGACCTCGGGCAGGTCGAAGCCCGCCACAGCGCGCAGAAATTCGTCGGGAATCTGGGTGAGGATGCCCGCACCGTCGCCGGTGCCCGCATCGGAGCCGACCGCGCCGCGGTGTTCGAGGTTTCGAAGCGCGGTGAGCGCGGTCACGATGATGTCGTGACCGGCTGTTCCACGCAGCGTTGCGACCATGGCCAGGCCACAGGCGTCTTTCTCATTGCTCGGGTCGTACAGACCCTGCGACGACGGAAGCGCACTGAAGCTGAAAGCGCTGGTGGAGGAAGAGGTAGTGCTCTCAACCATAAGAATCCATCCCCCCGGAGAACTGCAACCGGGTAGCTGTGATTGGGACGCCGGCGGCCCGAGGTGAAAGGGTGGTACGAAGTGTCTACTGCTGTCGACTGGTCGTGTTGTTGTCTACAGCGTGCGTTTCGCCCCGGCCGTGCTTGTGGCACTCGGTTCGCGATCGTGAGGAAGCGGGTTGACTTCGGGGGTGTTGTCTTCAGAACTGTTGTCTTCGGAGTCTGACTCATTCGAAGCGTCGTCGCCCCGGAGATCTTCGTCTGAATACGTCTCTTTGGAGTCTACTGCAGCCGTTGCCGCCGACCACACAGTGCCGGAGGTGTGCGGGCCGCACTCGACACCGGGGTGGCGGCGCGTCTGAACGATGATGATGATGAGGCCCACCGCGATGGCGGCCCACGCGGCCCAGACGTTCGTGCGAACGCCGAAGAAGATCTCGCTCGGGTCGATGCGGATGGTCTCCCAGACGCTGCGGCCGGCGCCGTACCAGATGAGGTACGCGCCGAACAGCTTGCCCCACTGCAGGCTCAGCTTCTTGCCGATGAAGAGCAGGAACAGCACGCCCAGAACGTTCCAGATGACCTCGTATGCAAACGTGGGCTGAAAGAGGGTGCCCGGCGCGAGGCCGATCGGAATAGCAGTGTTGGGAGACGCGATCTCGAGGCCCCACCAGCCATCGGTGGGAAAACCGAAGAGTTCTTGGTTGAAATAGTTGCCGAACCTGCCGAAGGCCTGCGCGAGCAGCAGCCCGGGTGCGAGGGCGTCGGCAAAGGTCCAGAATCGGATGCCCGACAACCGGCACCCGATCATTGCGCCGATGCCACCGCCGATCAGCCCGCCGAAGATGGCGATGCCGCCCTCCCAGATGTACAGCGTCTTCGCCAGGTCTGCGCCGGGGTAGAAGTAGTCGCCAGGGTGCGTGAGTACGTGAAAGACGCGTGCCCCGATGATGCCGAGCGGCACGGCCCACAGAATGATGTCGAGAACGATGCCCGGCTCGGCCCCGCGCTTGGTGAGGCGGCGAGACGTCATGATGGTGGCGATGATGATGCCGAACAGAATGCAGAGCGCATAGATGCGGATGTTCAGCGTGAACGGCAGGTCGATACCCAGGGTCTGGAGCCAACCCGTGATGTCAAGCGAGTTGATCGACGGGCTGGGAATGCTTTGAGGCAGAAACACCGGGGTTGAAACCTTCCGTACGGGAGCAGGCGGCGAGGCGCGCGGCCAGCATCGCCAAGTGTATTCGAGTTCGCTACCTGCGCGTACCGGCAGCCAGCTCGGCGGCCACACGGGCAACTCCGGCAACGCCGTGCTCGGAGAGCGCCCGAACGAGTGCTGAGCCGACGATCGCCCCATCGGCGTACGCCAAAACCTCAGCAACCTGGTCGCCCGTCGAGATGCCGATGCCCACGCAGGCGCTGGCGGTCGAGGTGGATGCCCCGACCTCCCGCAGTCGATCGACCAGTGTTCGCGCTGCCGAGTCGACGTCGCCCCGAGCACCCGTGACGCCCATGGTCGATACGACGTAGACGAACCCGCGACTGTGGTCGACGGCGAGCTTCAGGCGCTCACTCGTGGAGGTGGGTGCGGTGAGAAACACGCGGTCGAGCCCCGTGCGGTCGCTTGTGGCGAGCCATTCTGCGCCGGAGTCGACGGTGAGGTCGGGCGTGATGAGCCCCGCGCCGCCGGCCGATACGAGGTCGTCGGCAAAACGGTCGATACCGTACTGCACGATGGGGTTGTAGTACGTCATGAGCAGAATGGGGGCATCCACTCGCGCCCTGATGGCCTCGACCGCCGTGAACGCGTCTCGCAGGCGAAACCCATTCTCGAGGGCGGTCTGGGTGGCGCGCTGGATGACCGGGCCATCCATCACCGGGTCGGTGTACGGCAACCCGAGTTCGAGTACATCGACACCGTTCTCGACCAGGGCCACGGCCGCATCGATGCTGCCGGCGAGGGTGGGGAATCCCACGGGCAGGTAGCCGATGAGCGCCCCCGCACGGTCGGAGTTGGCGCGAGCGATAGTGCGGCCGACGGGCGAGGCTGCTGCTGAGGCGGAGCCAGCGGTTGGGCCTGCTGCACTCGTGACGGCGGTCATCGCTGAACCCCTTCGGCTTCGTCGGCCTCGATGGCATCGAGTTCGGTGGCGACCAGCGCAGCTTCGTCGAGCACACCGAAGTAGCGCCCGGCGGTCTCCACGTCTTTGTCGCCGCGGCCACTGAGGTTGATGAGAATGGTGGCACCCGGGCCGAGCCTCTTGCCGAGGTCGAGCGCACCCGCCAGAGCATGGGCCGACTCGATGGCCGGAATGATGCCCTCGGTCACGCAGAGCAGCCGGAACGCGTTCATAGCCTCGGCGTCGGTGATGGGCAGGTACGTGGCCCGGCCGATCGAGGAGAGCCACGCGTGTTCTGGACCAACCCCAGGGTAGTCGAGGCCGGCCGAGATGGAGTGCGAGTCGCTGGTCTGGCCGTCAGCGTCTTGCAACATCAGGCTTCGCGAGCCGTGCAGCACGCCGGGGCGGCCGCGCGAGATGGTGGCGGCGTGCCGATCGGTGTCGACACCGTCACCCGCTGCTTCGTAGCCGTAGAGCTCGACATCGGGGTCGTCGAGAAAGGCGTGGAAGATGCCGATGGCGTTCGAGCCACCGCCCACGCAGGCGACCACGGCGGTGGGCAGGGCGCCCGTGAGGGCGAGCACCTGCTCGCGGGCCTCTTCACCGATGACCTTGTGAAAGTCGCGCACCATCACCGGAAACGGGTGCGGGCCGGCCACGGTTCCGAGCAGGTAGTGGGTGTCTTCGACGTTCGCCACCCAGTCGCGGAAGGCCTCGTTCAGGGCGTCTTTCAGCGTGCGCGTGCCGGTGGTGACCGAGACGACCTCGGCGCCGAGCAGGCGCATGCGGGCCACGTTCAGCGCCTGGCGCTCAGTGTCGACCTCGCCCATGTAGACCACGCAGCTCATCCCGAACAGGGCGGCGGCCGTGGCCGTGGCGACGCCGTGCTGGCCGGCACCGGTCTCGGCGATCAGTCGGGTCTTGCCGAGCCGCTGTGCGAGCAGGGCCTGGCCGAGCACGTTGTTGATCTTGTGCGAACCGGTGTGGTTCAGGTCTTCGCGCTTCAAAATGATGCGCGCGCCGCCGGCGTGTTCGGCGAACCGGGGAGCCTCGGTGATGATCGAGGGGCGACCGGTGTACGTGCGGTGAAGTGCTGCCAGCTCAGCAGCGAACGACGGGTCGTTCTTCGCCTCGTCGTAGGCGGCCGAGATCTCGTCGAGAGCGGCGATGAGCGATTCGGGCATGAACCGCCCGCCGAACTCGCCGAAGAAGGGGCCCTGTTCGTCGCGCAGGTGGGTGGTCATCGAACTCCAGTCATGAAATACCGAGAAATTCTTCGAGCGTGCGTGCCGGGTCGCCCGTGACGAGGGCTTCGCCCACGAGTACCACGTCGGCTCCGCTCGAGCGGTAGTGGCTGACATCGGCCGCGGTCTTCACGGCAGACTCGGCCACGCGGATGATGCCGGCAGGAATGCGGTCGGCGAGTCGCCCGAACAGGTCTTGATCGAGCTCGAAGGTGCTGAGGTTGCGTGCGTTGACACCGATCAGCGAGGCGCCGAGGTCGAGCGCACGCTCTACCTCGTCGGCGGAGTGCGTCTCGACGAGCGCGGTCATGCCGAGCGACGTGATCAGCTCGTGCAGGTGCACCAGCTCGGGCTGCTCGAGAGCAGCCACGATCAGCAGAACGAGGTCGGCGCCGGCGGCACGGGCCTCGAAGACCTGGTAGTCGAGCGTGATGAAATCTTTTCGCAGCACCGGAATCGACACCGCATCGCGCACGAGTTCGAGATCTTCGAGGGAACCCTTGAACTTGCGGCCCTCGGTGAGCACGCTGACCGTGCTCGCGCCCGCCGACTGGTACGTCGAGGCGAGGGCTGCCGGGTCGGTGATCGTGGCCAGGGCCCCGCGGCTCGGGCTCGAGCGCTTGACTTCGGCGATGATCTTGACGCGTTCAGCGGGAGCAAGGAAGGCCAGGGCATCCAGGGCCGGCGTCTGCTCGTGGGCGCGCTGTTCTATGTCGTCGAAAGAGACGAGCTGCTGCCGGGCTGCTGCATCTTCAGCGGCACCGGCGGTGAGATCTCGAAGCACCGGCGTCAGTGACTCTTCGAGACGGTTTTCGAGCCGCCCACGCCATAGCCGGCCTTCGCCAGCACGATGCCGGTGAGCAGGCCGAGGATGAGAAGACCAGCCGAAGCCCAGACGAGCCACACGATGCTGAAGAAGAAAGCGGTGGTGCCGATGGCGAAGGCCACCAGCATGATGACCACCGCCGTCCACGAGGCAGTGGAGCTGCCGTGGCCCGGTTCTGCTGACTCAATACTCATTGTGCGTGATGCTCCTCGGTGCTGTGCGCGCGGCTGCGCTGGTCGAATTCAAGTGTATCTGGTGACGGCAGCGTTGTTTGGGGCTGGCGTCGTTGTTTGGGGCTGGCGTCAGCTGGTGGGGTCGGTGCCGCGTGTGAGGCTGTCCCAATTGTCGACGGCCGCATTCTTGCTGCTGATGGCGACTTCGTCGGGGTCGACCGGGTTCGCGGGCTCAGTCTCGTCATCGGCCTTATCGTCATCGGGCTCGAGCAGGTCTGCCGGGTTCGACGAGGTGCGGCCGTCGGCGGCGGCGAACTGAACCGGCTGGTAGCGGCGGCCCGACACGGGCCAGCGGCGCAGTGACACCATGATCAGGATGCCCGTGAGGGCCATCAGCACGCCGACCACCACAGCGAGGTAGGGCCAGAGCGTGGGGCTCGCTGCCGACACGATCGCCTTGATCGAGCCCGACCCTGCCACGCCCGTAGCCGTCGTCACGGCGGCCTGGCTAGCGCCGGCAGGATCAGCAAGGGCGCTGATCGATGAGAACGCAATGGAGGCGCCCAGCACGAGTTCGAGAAAGCCGAGCACGGCGCGTACGACGGTTCCGGCGATGGCGAGGGCAGCTGACAGGGCGAGGCCGGCCAGAGCCAGGGCCGAGAGTGCGGGCCCTGCGATGCTGCCCTGCACGCTGATGGTGAGGCTGTCACCGGCCCGCCCGCTGGCGGTCAGGCTGAACCAGGGCTGCGACCAGGCCAAGAAGACGAGGGCACTCCAGAGCACCACAGCCAGAATCGTGAACGACTTCAAGCGGCGGGCCTTGGCGGCCATTGCATCCGGGATCTCGCGTGCGTCGCTCATACGACCCGCTTCATGGCGTTGGCGATGGCGACGGCCCGCAGCGGGGCGGCCGCCTTGTTCTGCGACTCGATGAACTCGGAGTCGGGGTCGGAGTCGGCCACGATTCCGCCGCCCGCCTGCACACGAGCCGTGCCCCCTGCGATCACCGCGGTGCGGATGGCGATGGCGAGGTCGGCGTCGCCGGCGAAGTCGAAGTAGCCCACGACTCCCCCGTAGACGCCGCGCTGGGCGGGTTCGAGCTCGTCGATGATCTGCAGCGCGCGCGGTTTCGGCGCACCCGAGAGCGTGCCGGCAGGGAAGGTGGCGCGGAACACATCGACCGCGGTGACGTCGGGTGAGAGCATCCCCTCGACCGACGACACGATGTGCATGATGTGGCTGAACCGCTCGATGCGCATGAACTCGGTCACCTCGACCGACCCGGCGCGGCAGACCTTCAGCAGGTCGTTGCGGGCGAGGTCGACGAGCATCAGGTGCTCTGCGCGCTCTTTGGGGTCTGCCAGCAGGTCGGTCTCATAGGCCAGGTCTTCGTCGGTCGTGCGACCCCTGGGGCGGGAGCCAGCAATGGGGTGGGTGAAGGCCCGCGAACCTTCGACCTTGACCAGAGCCTCAGGGCTTGAACCGACAATGGCGTACGGCTCGCCGCCCGGGGTCTCGAGGTTCAGCAGGTACAGGTAGGGGCTCGGGTTCAGCGTGCGCAGCACACGGTACACCTCGATGGGCTCCGCCTCGCACGCCAGGTCGAACCGCTGCGAGACGACCACCTGAAAGATGTCGCCCTCGCGAATGTGTTCTTTGGCCACCTCGATCGACTCAAGGAACGCGCTGCGGTCGGTGCGTGCCACCGGCGCGGCACTGAGCGAGAAGTCGGCATCGGCGAGCCACGCCTCGGCGGGCTGGGCGAGCCGCAGTTGCATGGCGTCGAGCCGCGCGACGGCATCGGCCCAGAGCTCGTCGGGATCGGCACTGTGCCCACCGGCATCGCCCGACCCGCCCGCGAGGTCACCGTCGGCCAGTACGGCTGAGATGAGGGTGACCGTGCCGAGAAGATGATCGACGGCCACGAGATCGGCGACGAACGTCAGCGCCTGGCTCGGAACCTCGATGTCGGCGGCCGGCTGGTCGGGCAGGCGCTCGATCTGGCGAACGGTCTCCCAGCCGATGAAGCCGACGAGGCCCCCGGTCAGCGGCGGGTGGCCGTCGACGGCTGGGGTCTTCCACTCTTCGTAGAGTTCGGCCAGGGCCTCGAGCGGTGTGCCCGGCATACCGTGCGGAAACGCTCGCGCGGCACTGAGCCCGGAATCGAGCCACACTGAACGATCATCCTGAGCGCTGAGCACACCGTAGCTCGACACGCCGATGAACGAGAACCGCGACCACACCCCACCCTGGCTGGCCGACTCGAGCAGAAAGGTGCCCGGCCGGTTGTCGCTCAGCTTGCGGTAGATGCCCACGGGCGTCTCGCCGTCGGCGAAGAGGGTGCGGATGACCGGGATCACCCGGTGCGTGCCGAGCAGTTCGTCGAACTGCTCACGCGTGGTGCTGTGCACTGCGGTCTGGGGCATCAGATGTCTCGTTCTGCTGGTTCTGCTGGTTCTGTGTGTGTTGGCGCTGGTGCTTCCGGCCTCGGTGCTGCGGGAGCATTGCCCACGACGGGGTGCAGGTGGTCGGCGTCGAAGCACGTGCGGTCACCGGTGTGGCACGCGGCGCCCACTTGGTCGACCTCTACAAGAAGCGTATCCCCGTCACAGTCGAGGGCGGCAGACTTCACGAACTGCGCGTGGCCGGAAGTGTCGCCCTTTCGCCAGTACTCCTGGCGGGAGCGCGACCAGAACGTCACCCGGCCGCTGGTGTACGTGCGGCGTAGGGCTTCGGCGTCCATCCAGCCGAGCATCAGCACCTCGCGGGTGTCGAACTGCTGGATGACGGCGGGCAGCAGGCCCTTGCCGTTGAAGCTCGCGCGGCTGATGATGGCGTCGAGGGCACTGTCGGCGCTCGTGTCATCACTCACGCTCGTGTCGTTGCCCGTACTGTTGCCCGTGCTGCTGCTCATCGCACCACCACCCCGCTCTCGGTGAGGGCCGACTTGACGTCGGCGATGGTGAGCTCGCGGTTGTGGAACACCGATGCGGCGAGAACGGCGTCGGCCCCCGCGGCGATGGCGTCGGGAAAGTCGCTCACGCGCCCGGCGCCGCCCGACGCGATCACGGGCACGGAGCTGATGGCCCGCATCAACCGGATCAGTTCGAGGTCATAGCCGTCTTTCGTGCCGTCGGCGTCGATGGAGTTCACGAGCAGTTCGCCCGCCCCCAGCTCGATAGCGCGGGTGGCCCAGGCCAGGGCATCCAGTTCGGTCTCGCGGCGACCGCCGTGCGTGGTCACGACGAAACCCGAGCCGCGGCGCGCAGCCTCGCTCGTCGAGCGTTTGATGTCGAGCGACAGCACCAGAACCTGTGCGCCGAACCGGTCGGCGATCTCGCCGATGAGCTCGGGGCGGGCGATGGCGGCGCTATTCACGCCCACCTTGTCGGCCCCGCTGGCGAGCAGGCGGGCCACGTCGTCGGTGCTTCGCACTCCCCCGCCGACGGTGAGCGGAATGAAGACCTGCTCGGCGGTCTGGCGCACGATGTCGTACATCGTGGCGCGCTCGTCGACGGTGGCGGTCACGTCGAGAAAGGTGATCTCGTCGGCGCCCTGTGCGGCGTACAGGCCGGCCAGTTCGACAGGGTCACCGGCATCACGCAGGTTCTCGAAGTTGACGCCCTTCACCACGCGACCGGCGGCCACATCGAGACACGGAATCACCCGCACTGCAAGTGTCATGACTAGATTCTCGCAGCGTGAATGGGGCTGACCAGAATGGCGCGCGCGCCGACCTCCCACAGGGCGTCCATGACGAGGTTCATGTCGTGGCGCGGAACCATCGCGCGCACCGCAACCCAGTCGGGGTCGGCAAGGGGCGAGATGGTGGGCGATTCGATGCCGGGCGTGAGTGCGGCGGCGGCATCGAGGTGGGCGCGGGGCACGTCGTAGTCCATCAGCACATACTGGCGGGCCACGAGAACGCCCTGCAGCCGGCGCAGCAGAGTGTCGGCGCCCGGGTTCTGGATGCCCGAACTGATGAGTACTGCCGTCGACTCGAGAATGACGGGGCCGAAGATCTCGAGACCAGCCTTTCGCAGGGTGCTGCCCGTCGAGACCACGTCGGCAACGGCATCCGCCACCCCGAGCCGCACGGCAGACTCGACGGCCCCGTCGAGCTTCACCAGCGTGGCGGTGACGTTCGACTTCGCGAGGAATGCCGCGACGAGGCCCGGGTAGCTCGTGGCGACCCGGCGGCCCTGCAACTGCTCGAGCGTGCTGAACTCGCCGGCCGGGCTCGCGAAACGAAAGGTCGAGCCGCCGAAGTTCAGTTCGGCAACCTCGGTGGCGGGCGACTCGGAGTCGAGCAGCAGGTCGCGGCCGGTGATACCCACATCGAGGGCGCCCGAGCCGACGTACGTGGCGATGTCGCGAGGCCGCAGGTAGAAGAATTCGACGCCGTTCGCCGGGTCGGCGGTGACCAGTTCGCGGGGGTCGCGGCGGCCGTGGTAACCGGCCTCGGCGAGCATCTGGGCAGCGGTTTCAGACAGGGAGCCCTTGTTGGGCACCGCGATTTTCAGCATGGCAAGATCTTTCAGAAGAAGTGTGGTGGCTACGGTCTGCAGTGAGGTGGGCGTTCGAGGCCCGCCGCTGTTCGTTTGACGCGGCAGTGTGTGTCGAACGGTTGGCGTCCGTGTGATGCGGCAGTACGTGTCGAACGGTTGGCGTCCGTCTGATGCGGCGGGGACGCATCACACAATCAACTACAGATGTCGGTAGATGTCGGCCGGAGTGAGGCCTTTTGCGAGCATCATCACCTGCACGTGGTAGATCAGCTGGGACATCTCTTCGGCGGCTTCGGCATCGCTCTGAAACTCGGCGGCCATCCACACCTCGGCGGCCTCTTCGACGATCTTCTTGCCGATGGCGTGCACGCCGGCATCGAGTTCACGAACGGTGCCCGACCCTTCGGGGCGCGACGCCTGCTTCTCGCTCAGCTCGGCAAACAGTTCGTCGAAGGTTTTCACGCTTCTAGGTTAGCCGGTCTGCAGTGGGCGGGGTGCCGGTCGGTGCGGGTGTGCTGCTTGGTGCGGGTGTGCTGCTTGGTGCGGATGCGCGGCTCAGTGCGTGTGCGCGCCGGCGGCCGAGCGAGCGAGCTCGCGCAGCAGCGCTATCTGCTCTGCAGCGTTCTCGGCACCGAACACGCTCGATCCGGCGACGAATGTGTTCGCCCCCGCGGCCGACGCCAGCTCGATCGTCTTCTCGCTGATGCCGCCGTCGACCTGCAGCCACACATCGAGCCCGCTTGCCGCGACGGCTTCGGATGCCCGGCTGAGCTTGGGCATGGTGCTCTGCATGAACGACTGCCCACCGAACCCCGGCTCGACCGTCATGATGAGCAGCATGTCGAACTCGGGCAACAACTCGAGGTACGGGGCGATATCGGTGTCGGGCTTCACCGCGAGCCCGGCACGGGCACCGATCTGGCGGAGCCGCCGGGCCGTGGCCACCACATCGGCCGCCGCCTCGGCGTGGAACGTGACCGAGTACGCCCCGGTCTCGGCGTACACCGGGGCCCAGCGGTCGGCGTCGGAGATCATCAGGTGCAGGTCGAGCGGCAGCGCCGACACTCGCTGCAGGCTCTCGACCACCGGCAGCCCGAGGGTCAGGTTCGGCACGAAATGGTTGTCCATCACATCGACGTGAATGAGGTCGGCCGTCGCCACCCGGGCGATCTCCGCCTCCAGGTTCGCAAAATCGGCGGCCAGAATACTCGGATCGATGCGCACAGCCATACCTCCAACCCTAGACGAGCCCGGCGCTCGGCCCGGTCTGCTCCGGGCCCGGGCTGTATCGGCCCTGGTGCTGCTGATGCGGTGCAGGGAGCTCGCTCAGCACCCCGTCTGCGGTGCGTTCCCACGTGATGTTCGCTCGGTCGGTGAAGGTCATGCTCTGCACCCGCCACGTTTCGCTCATCCAGATCGGTCTGCACTCAGACTCCACCGATTCGGGGAAGGCCCACTTGTACTTCGCTTCGTACGTGGCATCACTCTTCTTCTCGCTCTGTAAAGATGCTTCTCCGTCGGTTGCCCTGCGGTTTCTCCTCGCACCCTGCGCTGCGAAGTAGTGGCCGGGCGGCAGCACGCGAAGTGCGAGCGGGGCATACGCGGTGCCGTCGAGCATGCGCACATAGATTGTCACGTCTGTCACCGGCGAGGTCGAGACGTTCAGTATCTCGACGCCATACTGCTTGGCCCTCGTCTGACCTGTCGCAGTCGGACGCTCTGATACCCACGACGAAATGTGCAGCGCCTGAGAGCGCGCGTCTCTCCGTCGTTCGATTTCGACCACTCTCCAGGCGGCAATACCGGCCGCCACGGCGGCGGCCAAAGCCCCGGCGGAGATGATCGAGGTGAACACGCCGAGAAGATCTGACATCGCCACAACGTACCAGTTACCTGACGAATGCTCACATGCACTGTGACAATCATGTGCGGAGCAGTGTTCGGCGGATACGAGACGAATGGGTGGGCATCCAGTGCCGGTGGGCTGTGGACAGCCAGGGTGGGGCCTTGATGTGAGGGACTCCAGCGAGCATGGCGACCTCCCACCCCGAAGACTCGATGCTGCGGTGGTGGAACCAGCAGAGCAGAACCCCGTTGTCGGTGTGGGTGGCGCCGCCGTCGGCGTGGGCGGTGACGTGGTGGATCTCGCACCAGGCGGCCGGAATCTGACA
Organism: Subtercola sp. RTI3; assembly: GCF_035018625.1. Classification (NCBI taxonomy): domain Bacteria; kingdom Bacillati; phylum Actinomycetota; class Actinomycetes; order Micrococcales; family Microbacteriaceae; genus Subtercola; species Subtercola sp. RTI3. The sequence goes on from NZ_JASJXO010000039.1 coordinate 35,111, forward strand.
GCCGGGGATGACGCAGCCGCCATCGCGGAGAGTGATAGCGCGTCGCTGCCAGCCCGTGAAGCAGCGTTCGGGTGAGCCCAGGGAGAGTACCCGGCCCGTCTCGCCGAGTACCACCTTCTGCGTGCCGCCCGAACAGGCGAGCTGTCTGACGGCGTGGATCGACAGGGGTACGTCGATGCCTTCGGCCCAGCCCACCCCGTGACCGGACTCGAGGTCGGTGGACTGAATGCTGACCAGCACGGTGGGTGCTGCTCCCCCGATGTTAGGCGTCTCGGCGCTGCGGGCGGCGGTTTCGAGGATGGCCGCCAAGACATCGTGGCGCTGTTGGTCGCGGTATCTCGTCTCGGGCATGTCGTCGACCTCCGCATGGCTCGTCGCGGCGGCGGCGTTGTCGATGGTAGCCCGGGCGGAAACCCGATCGCAGCTGACTGAAACGTGGCTGATCGATTCGCGGGGGAACGCAACAGGGCCCGAAGCGGGTGAGAGGTAGGTGTCGAAGAGGCGCTGGAGGCGAGCGGCGGTTTCGGGGAGCAGGTCGCCGGAGACGGGGATGACCCCGCGCCGCTCGGTGCCGAGCCGGAAGCCGCGCAGCTTCATGGCCCGTTCTTCAGCGGGAAGTGTGCCATCGGGGTCGAGGAGGGTGCACCACACCGCAGCCTGCAGGCGCAACTCTTCTGCGGTTGCGGGAACGGGGCTCTCGGGGCTTTCGCCACGCGCGGCCGAGACCAGCTCCCTTTCGGCGGCGGTGACGCCGTCACTACAGCTGAAGCTGTCAGAGCCGCTGAAGCTGTCAATACTGTCGGCGCCATCAGAACCAGCGGGGCCAGCGGGGTCATCGGAACCAGACGGGCCAGCGGGGTTATCAGGGTCATGGGGGCTGTCGGAGTCGTCGGAGCGTGAGCCGTCGAAGTTCACGGCGGAAGGGAAGCCGAACACCCTCACCGCCGGCCCGAGCCCGCGCACGATTGCGGTGGCGGCGTCGGCAGACAAGGCGCCCTCCCGGAGGGCCTGGGCGACACGGGGAAAGCGCGGTGGAAGTGGCTCGCCGGTGAATGAAGTCGAGGGGCGGGTTGCAGCGCCGACGGCGAGAAACTGAGTGGCAGCGGCGCCCGAGAGTGAGGTGAGTCGTTGGATGAGTTCGGATGGTGTTCGACAACCGCGCCGGGCAGAGAGCCGGGCTTCGCCGAGTTCTGCACGCGAACGCTCGCCGATCTCGCCTACGACAGCGATCTGCAGTGCATCGATACGCGCCGAAACACGGCCGACGGCCGATGCGACACCCAGAAGTTCGTCGTCGCTCACCATTGCGGCGAAAGCACTCGCGCCCGCACCCCGTGCACCGTCGCCGCTCAAGATCGCACCGTTGACGCCCGCATCGCCCGCAATGGCGCCGATGCGCATCGCGAGAGCGTCGAGCTCAGCGATGGTGCGCGCAGTTTCGGTGGTCGTTTGCATAATGCAATTCTCTCACGCACCACTGACATTCACTCAGTTATCGGCCCAGCTGAGCGAATGTGTGGAGAACCGCGTTGTGCACAGGCCTGAGTGGGAGAGCCCGAGACGGAGCACACTCCGGCGAACACGAACACGAACCCGAACCGGGCCGCCCCCAGGCCGCCCCCGACCCCAGTCTCTTATACACATCTCCGCGCCCAC
>NZ_JASJXO010000040.1:0-36661 GCF_035018625.1 Subtercola sp. RTI3
AGATGTGTATAAGAGACAGGGATGGGGCGAGGGGATGAGGCCGGGCATCCGGCTGGCGTCCTAGCACTAATACGCTGGGGGGCCAGCCTTCACGCAAATACGTTCTCGAAGAATAGACTCGTGCAATGACCCTTCTCGAACAGATCACAGGGCCCAGGGATCTTGACGCACTGAGCCCAGAGCAGCTGGTAGTGCTCGCGGCCGAGGTGCGTCATTTTCTCATCACAGAGGTCTCGAAGACCGGTGGCCACCTCGGCCCGAACCTCGGCGTGGTCGAGCTGACCATTGCCATCCACCGGGTGTTCGACTCACCTCGAGACGCCATCGTCTTCGACACCGGTCACCAGTCATACGTTCACAAGCTGCTCACGGGCCGTCAAGACTTCAGCCACCTGCGGGAGAGTGGCGGTCTCGCAGGCTACCCGCAGCGCTCAGAGAGCCCGCACGACGTCGTCGAGAGCTCGCACGCCTCGAGTTCGCTCAGCTGGGCCGACGGCATCTCGCGCGCCTTCGTGATGACCGGCCAGGCCGACCGACACGTCGTGGCGGTGGTGGGCGACGGGGCCCTCACCGGTGGCATGACGTGGGAAGCGCTGAACAACATCAGCGACGACAACGATCGCAACCTCGTCATCGTGGTCAACGACAACGGCCGCTCGTACGCACCGACCATCGGCGGTATGGCCCGCTACCTGAACTCGGTTCGCACGGCAGCCGGCTACCGCGACCTGCACCACTCGAGTGAGCGCCTGTTCAGCCACTTCGGTGCCGCCGGTCGCGCCATCTACCGCGGCGCCCGCGGCGGTATGCACGGGTTTCTCAGCCGCCTCACGAACAACGAAGCGCTGTACTCCAACCTCGAGATCAAGTACATCGGGCCGATCGACGGTCACGATGTACACGCTATGGAGCAGGCCCTGCACCAGGCCAAGGAGTACCACCAGCCCGTCATCGTGCACGCCATCACCGAGAAGGGCCGAGGGTACGAGCCGGCCCGGGCCGACGTGGCCGACCAGTTTCACGCCGTGGGGCAGATCGACCCTGAGACAGGCGAACCGATCGGCAGTGCATCCGGCGGCCCGTCGTGGACCAGTGTCTTCTCAGACGAGATCGCACGCCTCGCCGAGACCAACCCGAAGATCGTCGGCATCACCGCCGCGATGCTGCGGCCCACTGGCCTGCACAAGCTGGCCGAGAAGTTTCCCTCCCGCGTGCTCGATGTGGGCATCGCCGAACAGCACGCCGTCACGAGTGCCGCCGGGCTCGCGTTCGGCGGGCTGCACCCCGTCGTCGCGCTCTACGCCACCTTTGTGAACCGGGCGTTCGACCAGGTCTTGATGGATGTGGGGTTGCACCGCGCTGGCGTCACCTTCGTGCTCGACCGCGCGGGTGTGACGGGCCCCGACGGCCCCAGCCACCACGGTATGTGGGATCTGGCCATTCTGCAGGTGGTTCCGCACATCAGGTTGAGTGCGCCGCGTGACGCCGAGCGGCTGCGCGAGGTTCTCGGTGAAGCTCTTCAGGTCGACGATGCCCCGACGGTCATCCGATTTCCGAAAGGCAGCGTGGGCGGGCCCATCGATGCGGTCAGGCGGATGCCCGATGGGGTGGATGTTCTGCGCGATGCCGAACAGAAAGACGTGCTGATCGTGGCGGTCGGCTCCTTTGCCGCACTCGGACTCGATGTGGCCGAGAGACTTGCCGCGCAGGGCATCGGAGCCACGGTGATCGACCCGCGCTGGGTGGTTCCTGTTGCCCAGAGCGTCATCGACCTGGCGGCGGAACACCGCCTTGTCATCACGCTCGAAGACGGTATTCGTGTGGGCGGGGTCGGCACGCGCATTCGCCAAGACCTGCGCGCAGCCGGCGTCGACACCGCGCTCACCGAGCTCGGGCTGCCCGACGAGTTTCTCGACCATGGTTCACGCTCAGAGATTCTCGAGAAGGTGGGGCTCACGCCGCAGCACATCGCGCGTGACGTGGTGGCGCAGGTGCTGGGCAGCAGAATTCCCGTTGCACGCCCCGTTCCTGAAGACGCCGACGAGTCGGCCCAGTTCGGCTCCCGCTAGTCATACTGAACTACAAAGTGCCGTAATAACCTGTCTTTGTTCGACTCTCTATCTAATGTGGGCCCCCAAGTGCCGACCGTGACTGGCACCTAGCTGGCGCGAATATTCGAAAAGAGTTACGAATGAAGCACACCAGCCTTCTGTTTAGAGGTTCTATTGCGCTATTGATCAGCGTGTCGGCGGTGTTCTGTGCGGACGTGAGTAGTGCGAGCGCAAGTCCACAGAACTGTTCAGGGGCTGATGCCCCACCGCAATGTCACCATCTTCCCTCTGCGCCGCCGTCCGTGCTGCGATCTTCGTCGTTTGTGCCGGCAGCGGGAGTGAACTATTTCGATGTTTTCACTTTTGCGGGTGGGACGCCCGGTAGTACGCATTCCGCGTCCGGCGGTACCATCTGGCTGAGATGCTCGAACGGCTTCTCTCATGCGTTCAAGCTTCGTGCCGGCACACTCAGCGGCGCCTTCGTCTCCGACGAGTTGCGGACGGTCGATGCCGAGGCGGCGGGATCGTGCGTTTTTGAGACCACGAGCCAAATTTCTTTGGGAGTGTCCAAGAGCTATCTCAGTGAATTCTTCAAAGCAGATTCTGGATATGGCTCTCCGATTGTTCCGTCTTGGGACGTCCAGTTCGAGTAGAAGGACCGACCCGCGCCTGAGAGATGCTCGTCAACCTGGAGCCGAGGCCCGGTCATCTCAGCTGAGGCTGTACGACAGCCCCACGGCACCGCCGTCGAAGGGGGTTGTCGCCAGCAACTGCAGACGGCGCGGGTCGCCCGTGAGAGGCAGCAGGGGAGTGCCCGAGCCGAGCACGATGGGCATCACGCTGACAATCAGTTCGTCGAGCAGGCCTCGCCCGGCGAACTGCGCCGCCACGTTGCCGCCACCGACGATCCACACATTCGCACCGGCGGCGGCGGCCAGCGCACGCGTGGCGACGACCTCGGGGCTCTCGCTGGTGAAGAAGACGTTGGCGCCCTCGGCGGTGGGCAGCTCACGGGTGGTCAGCACCCAGATGGGCATATCGCCATAGGGCCAGGCCTGAAGCTCTTCGTCGACGATGAACTGGTACGTCGCAGAGCCCATAATGAGCGCACCGACGTCGGCCAGAAAGGCTTTGTAATGCGTTTCGTGGGAGTCGAAACCGAACTGCAGCAGCCAGTCCATCGTGCCGTCGGCATCGGCAATGAAGCCGTCGAGACTCGACGCAACGTAGTACTGGGTCTTGGCCATGCCTCCACACTAGGGCGCTGCACGGTGTGGAGGCATAGAGCCCACACCGTGCAGACGAAGACCGAGTGTCAGTTCACGCCCGCGATGCGGGGGTGGTGAAAGGTGTCGTTGAAGACCCGTTCGCTGGCACCCACGCGGTCGAGGTAGGGTGTCACGCCGCCCATCTGAAAAGGCCAGCCCGCCCCGAGAATGACGCAGAGGTCGATGTCTTCGGCGGCGTGCACCACGTCGTCGTCGAGCATGCGATGAATCTCGTCAGCCAGGCCGTCTTCGACGCGGCGGAGGATCTGTTCGCCGGTCATGGGCTCTGTTCCGCCGGCGACGATGGCGACCGCCTGCTTGTCGAAGCCCTTGATCTTGCCCTTGGCGTCGCGCTCGAAGATCTTGCCGTGGTCGGCCAACTTATGCAGATTGGCGCTCTCGAAGAACCGGTCGGGGAAAGCCGCGTGGTGCGTGTCGAGAACGTGGGCGCCCACTTTCAGCCCCACCAGTTCGAGCAGTTCGAACGAGGTCATGGGCAGCCCGAATGGTGCAAGGGCGGTGTTCACGACCTCGAACGAAGTGCCGGTGTCGACGGCATGCATTGCCTCACCGAGCAGCTTTGCGAGAATGCGATTCACCACGAACCCAGGGGTGTCCCGCGTGATGACAGCGTTCTTGCGCAGCTTGGCGGCGGTCACCATGGCAGTCGAGAGCGTGGCCTCGTCGGTCAGCGGTGTGTTGACCACTTCAATGAGGGGCATGACGGCCACCGGGTTGAAGAAGTGGAAACCCACTACCCGCTCGGGGTGCTTCAGCTTCGAGGCGATGGCTTCGACTGACAGCGACGAGGTGTTGGTGGCCAGAACAGCGGTTTCGGAGATGTACTGCTCGATGTCGGCGAAGACGTCTTGCTTCACACCGAGCTCTTCGAAGACGGCCTCAATGACCCAGTCTGCATCGGCGAAGTCGGCCTTGTTCGTGGTGCCGGAAATGAGCGCGTTGAGGCGATTCGACTCGTCGGGGGAGATGCGGCCCTTCGCGAGCAGGCCGGCAATCTCGCCTCTGATATAGCCGAGGCCCTTGTCGACCCGAGCCTGGTCGAGGTCAGTGATGACGACCGGCACCTGCAGACGGCGCACGAAGAGCAGAGCGAACTGGCTGGCCATGAGGCCGGCACCGATGACGCCGACCTTGCCGACCTTCTTCGCCAGTGCCTTGTCGGGCGCGCCGGCCGGGCGCTTGGCCCGCTTCTGCACGAGATTGAAGGCATAGATGCTCGCGCGAAACTGGTCGCCAGCCACGAGGTCGGCCAGCGCTTCGTCTTCGCGCGCGAACCCCTCTTCTTTCGTTCCCGACTTGGCGGCCTTCAGCAGGTCGAGTGCTGCGTAGGGTGACTTCGCCACGGTGCCGATACGACCTTCGAGCATCTTGCGCGCGATGCCGACGGCCGCGTCCCACTTGACCAGGCGTTCCACCTTGCCGGGTGCGTTCGAGCGTTTGACGGTGACAGCACCGGTTAGGACGCCGTCAGCCCAGCGCAGGGAATCTTCGAGAAAGTTGGCCGACGAGAACATGGCGTCGGCCATGCCCAGCTCGAGAACATCTTTACCCTTCAGGGTGCGGTTGTTCTTCAGCGGGTTCTCGATGATCACTTTGAGGGCATTCTCGATGCCGATGAGGTTCGGCAGCAGGTAGGCGCCTCCCCAGCCCGGGATGATGCCGAGAAAGACCTCGGGTAGGCCCAGTGCCGCGATGCCGGCGTCGACAGTGCGGTAGTCGCCATTCAGACCGATCTCCACGCCACCGCCGAGGGCGAGGCCGTTGATGAAGGTAAACGAAGGCACGCCCACCTCGCCGAGCTTCGCCAGCGCGAAGTGGCCCAACTGCGCCATCTGCTTGGCCATCGCCCGCGAGGTGACGTCGCCCACCTTGCTGAGGTCTGCGCCGGCAGCGAGGATGAACGGCTTGCCCGTCACCGCCACGGCATCGATCTCGCCCGCGGCCGCGCGCTGCTTCAGGCCGTCGAGTGCCTGCCCGTACTCGACCAGGCTGACCGGGCCGAGCGTGCTCGGCCGGGTGTGGTCGCGGCCGTTGTCGAGGGTGAGGAGGGCGAGTGTCTTACCGCTCGCGAGCGGAATATCACGCACGTATGAGTGCGTCACGACCTCGTCGACCGAGAATGCGATGAGCTCTGAGAAATCAACTTCAGCGTAGTTCGTCATAGCAGTATGTCAGTCGGCGCTCAGCGCGACTTCTTCGCCTTTCGGTCGTAGTTCGGGTTCTCCCAGATGACGCTGCCGCCCTGGCCGAGGCCGACGCACATGGCGGTGAGACCGTACTGAACCTCGGGGTGTTCAGAGAACTGCCGGGCAAGCTGGTTCATCAGGCGAACGCCCGACGACGCCAGCGGGTGGCCGAGCGCGATGGCCCCGCCGTACTCGTTCACACGCGGGTCGTCGTCGTCGATGCCGAAGTGGTCGAGAAACGACAGCACCTGAACGGCGAAGGCTTCGTTGAGCTCGAACAGCCCGATGTCGGTGATCGACAGGCCGGCCTTCTTCAGGGCCTTCTCGGTGGAGGGCACGGGGCCGATGCCCATGATCTCGGGTGCTACGCCGGCGAACGCGAAGCTCACCATGCGCATCTTGGCCGTGAGGCCCAGCTCTTTCACGACCGAGCCGCTGGCCAGAATGGCCGCCGTGGCGCCGTCATTCAGCCCTGACGAGTTGCCGGCGGTGACCCGGCCGTGCGGGCGGAACGGCGTGCGCAGGTTCGCGAGGCCCTCCATGGTGGTCTCGGGGCGGGGCGCCTCGTCGGCCGTGGCGAGGCCCCAGCCGCTCTCGCTGCGAATGGCAACAGGAATGAGGTCGGGCTGAATCTTGTTGGCCGCGTACGCCGCCGCGACCTTCTGCTGCGAGCGGAGTGCGTAGTGGTCTGCGCGCTCTTTGGTGAGCTGCGGAAAACGGTCATGGATGCGTTCGGCCGTCGACCCCATGTTCAGAGCCTCTTCGCCCACCAGCCGCTCAGAGAGAAAACGCGGGTTGGGGTCGGCCCCGAAGCCCATCGGGTGCCGACCCATGTGCTCGACACCACCGGCGATGACGATGTCGTAGGCGCCGAAACCGATACCGCTGCCCGTCGTCGTGACGCTCGTCATCGCACCCGCACACATGCGGTCGATGGCGAACCCGGGCACCGACTGGGGGAGCCCCGCGAGCAGCGCTGCCGTGCGGCCGAGGGTCAGGCCCTGGTCGCCCTGCTGCGTGGTCGCGGCGATGGCGACCTCGTCGATACGGTCGTGCGGCACGTTGGGGTTGCGCTCGAGCAGGCCGAGCATGGCTTTCACTACCAGGTCGTCAGCCCGGGTGTTCCAGTACATTCCTTTTTCGCCTGCACGCCCGAAGGGGGTGCGAACTCCGTCAACAAAAACGACTTCAGATATTGCGGCCACTATGCCTCATGCCTCCCGGAATAAGAATCGTTCCGATCTTATGCGGGGCCTTTTCGACCCCGTAATCGATTGCCCTTTTCTACGATTCAGTGTCGACGTCGTCGGCGACGTGTTGTGGAGCGTCTACAAAGGCTTGCGCAATTGACTGTGCGGTTAGCTCAACCTGCCACGGCCGCGCGCCGGCCACGGTCAACGACGTGGCAACGCTCTCGGCGCTCACGACGACCGGCGGGCTCCAGGCGAGCCGACGCAGCAGTTCGGGCGTGAGCAGGTTCTCGAGCGGAATGCGGTGCTCTTCACCGAGCGCGAGCAGGGCTTGGCGCGCGGCCTTCAGCCGGGCATCCGCCTCGGGGTTACGGTCTGACCAGCTGCGCGGGGGCGGGAGGGTGTCAGCAGAACGCGTGGTGACGGGCGGGGTGGTGGATGCCCGCCCCACCTCGATGGCGTTCCACCAGCGGTCGAGCTCCGAGCGTGACGCCCGGCCCGTGAACTCACGCATAGCGGCAAGATCGCGTTTCGACTCTGGCAGCGCGCGTGCGGCCGCCATCAGCGAGAGGTCGGGCACGAGGCGCCCCGGTGCGACGTCGGTCGACCGTGCTAGCTCATCGCGCGCGAGCCACAGTTCTCGAGCCGCGGCCAGGTTCTTGGCTCCGCGGAGCGCGCTGACCCCCGAGAGCCGGCGCCACGGGTCGGCCAGGGGAGGCTTGGCTTCTTTGTCGAGGGTGGCCTGAAACTCCTGGCGCGCGATCTCGGTCTTTCCCTGCTCGGTGAGCAGTTCGACCATCGCGTCACGAAGGTCGATGAGAAGCTCGACGTCGAGTGCAGCGTACGTCAGCCACGAAGCGGGCAGCGGCCTCGTCGACCAGTCGGCCGCCGAGTGCTCTTTTGCCAGGTGGATGCCCAGCAACTCTTCGACCACGGTGCCGAGCCCCACCCGCGGCAGTCCGAGCAGGCGTGCGGCCAGTTCGGTGTCGAAGATGACGGTGGGCGCGAGGTCGACCTCGCGGAGGCATGCCAGGTCTTGGCTCGCCGCGTGCAACACCCACTCGTGACGGGAGATGAGCTCTGACAGCTCGGCGAACGAGCCGATGGGCGGCGGGTCGAACAGAAAAGTGCCGGCACCTCGCCGGTACAGCTGAATCAGGTAGGCGCGCTGTGAGTACTTGAAACCCGACGCGCGTTCGGCGTCGATCGCGATGGGGCCGGTACCGGCGGCAATGAGCTCGACCGCAGCGAGGTAGCCCTCGCGCGTGTCGATGACGTCATAGGGCGTCGTCGGCAGAACAGGAGTTCTCAGCGCGTCTGTCACCAGCGCGTCTGTGACCAACGCGTCGTGCACGAGCGGGTCTGTCGCGAGCGGGTCTGTCTGCTGCGGGTCACTCACGCGCTGCGCGCCTTGCCGCCAGCAGGCTCACGCCGTCTGCCACCGGGGGCAGGCCGGCGAGCATGCAGAGCAGCTCTCCCCAACCTTCGACATGGGTCTTCACATCTGCGTCCTTCGGAGTCCATGACGCGCGCAGTTCGATCTGGGCGCCGTCACCCTGCTTGGCGAGTTCGCCGAAGCCTGATGACAGTATTTTAGTTGCTGTACCCGAAGCATGCGAGTACTTCGCGCCCTTGGTGTCGAGCGCATCGATGAGCCACGACCACGTGACATCGGCGAGAAAGGGGTCGAGCCCGATCTCGGTTTCGAGGGGGGCCTGAACGAAGCACACTACGCGAAAGGCCCCACCCCACGCCTCGGGCTCATCAGGGTCGTGCAGCAGAATGAAGCGGCCCGTGCCGAGGTCTGAGTCTGACCCATGCCGTAGCGGCGTCACATCGGCCGACAGGGCGATGGAGTACGGCGCGAGGTTGGGGGGCGAGGCGATCTCGTTCACGACGAGCTCTGGCCGGGTGGCTGCGGTGCGCAGTGATTCGAGGGCCGCCGCGAATGCGGGGGGCACCGCGGGGCTGAAGGGGGAATCGGACACGTCGTCAGACTAGAGTTTTTTTGAGTGTCTGCTGGGAAGGCACGCCGTTTGTACGGTGTGTGACGAGCTGTCTGCAAAGGTGTGTGCATGAAAAACGATCGAGAGCCCGTTGTGAAGGGCCGACCCTCTGCGGTGGCCCCCTGGTTGGTGGCCGCCATTGCGGCAGGCACCCTCGCAACAGCAGTTGCGGCCTCGGCCGCTTTCGTCACCGCGAAGTTCTCTCGTTCGGTCGTCATTCCCACCGATTCGGCCACCGAGAACCTGCGCATCCACGGGGTCGATGAGGCGAACGGCACCATCACGCTCGGCGTCTCGGCCGACTCCCTGGTCGCCGGTCGGTACAGTCTCTGGTTCGCCGGGGGCACCGGCCACGCTCGCATCGGCGACATCGTCTCGGTCGAGGCGGGCCGGGTCACCCGCAGCCTCGAGGCCGTCGATTTCGGTGAGCTTTCGGATGCCCGTTGGTGCCGCCTCGGCAGTTGGTACTTTCTCGACCCCCGCGAGCTCGGGTTCTCCGTGACAGACGTCGCGGTCGAAACGGAGCTCGGCCCGGCTCCCGCCTGGCTCATCACCGAGCCGAGCGCCGCCGCTGTTCCCGCCGCCGCTGCTGCCCCCGCTGTTCCGATCGCGACCAGCGACCGCTGGATGATCGCCGTGCACGGCAGAGGTGTCAGCCGCGCCGAGACCATTCGCGCACTGCCCCTGTTTCACGAACTCGGCTACACCACTCTGCAGATCTCGTACCGCAATGACGGCGATGCGCCTCGCAGTTCTGACGGGCGTTACGCCCTCGGTGACACCGAGTGGCACGACGTCGATTCGGCCATGAAGTACGCCATCGAGCACGGCGCGAAGCAGCTCGTTCTGATGGGCTGGTCGATGGGCGGTGCCACCGTTCTGCAGGCAGCCACCCGGTCGATCAACGCCTCGTACATCAGGGCCGTCGTACTCGATTCACCCGTAGTCGCCTGGAGTGACACCATTGTCTTCCAGGGCCACCTCAACCACCTGCCCGAGCCCATCTCGAAGGGCGTCATGGCCACGATCGGCAGCACGATGGGGCGGGCCGTCACCGGTCAATCACAGCCGATCAACTTCAAGCGGCTCGACTTCGTGGCTCGGGCCTCTGAGATCGCCTTCCCTGTGCTCATTCTGCACAGCGACGACGACGGGTTCGTGCCGTCGACAGCGTCGCGTCGGCTCGCCCACGCGCGGCCCGACCTCGTGACGCTGGTTACACGAGTTCTATTCGCGACTGGCTGAGCGCGCGGGGGTTGGTGGGCTGAGGGGCGGCGGCCGGCTGTTACCGGCCGAACAGTACCGGCCAATACCAGCCAATACCAGCCAGTACCAGCCGAACAGTACCGGCCGCGCAGCCTCAGCCGTGCATCCGTTCGCGCACCTGGCGTTTGGTGCGGCCGAGCATCGCCGACATGCCGCGCAGTCGTAGCGGAGAGACGGCCTGTGAGAGCCCGAGCATCTGGGGGAAGTCGTCGGGCACGGCCAGTACCTCGTCGGCAGTGAGACCACCGAGGCCCTGCGCCAGAATCGACGCGAACCCGCGGGTGGTCGGCGACTCGGCGGGGGCCGTTGCGAACAGCTGAACCACGTTGTCATCGCCGACCTCGACGAAGATGAAGACCGGAGACTGGCATTCGACGACGCGTTCGAAGAGGTCAGGATGCTCGGCATAGCGCGGGGGCAGTTCGGGTAGCTCGTTCGAGAACTCGAGCAGCAGTTGCAGCCGCTCTTTCATCGTGAGCGCCAGAAAGTCGTCACGAATCTCGGCGAGGGCGGGCTGCAGCTCGGTGTCGGTCACGAACGGCTACTTCGAGACGTGCTCGCCGCGGGCCGAGCCCTGAACGATGGGAACACGCACGGCAGAACCCCACTCGGTCCACGAACCGTCGTAGTTGCGAACGCCCTCGAAGCCGAGCAGGTGGGTGAGCACGAACCAGGTGTGGCTCGAGCGCTCACCGATGCGGCAGTACGCGATGACGTCGTCGCCGTCGTTCAGGCCGAGGCCCTCACGGTAGATGTCATTCAGGTCGGCCAGTGGCTTGAAGGTTCCGTCGTCGGCGGCCGCCTTCGCCCAGGGCACGTTGTGCGCGGTCGGAATGTGCCCGGCACGCAGCGCACCCTCTTCGGGGTAGGCGGGCGCGGTGGTGCGTTCGCCGCTGAACTCTTCTGGCGAGCGAACGTCGACGAGAACACCCTGTCGCTCGAGGTGTTCGAGCACGTCGTCTTTGAAGGCGCGGATGGCCACGTCGCTGCGCTCGACGATGGGGTACTCCACCGGCGTCACGTCGGTCTCGTCGGTGGTCACCGGGCGGCCCTCGGCGATCCACTTGCCGCGGCCGCCGTCGAGCAGACGCACGTCTTCGTGGCCGAACAGGGTGAACACCCACAGCGTGTAGGCGGCCCACCAGTTGCTCTTGTCGCCGTAGATGACCACGGTGGAGTTGCGGTCGATGCCCTTCGAGCCCACCAGCGTGGCGAACTCTTCGCCGAAGATGTAGTCGCGGGTCACCGGGTCGTTGAGGTCGGTGTGCCAGTCGATCTTCACCGAACCACTGATGTGCCCTGTCTCGTAGAGCAGAACGTCTTCGTCAGATTCCACAACCACCAGGTCGGTGTCGCCGAGGTGTTCTGCCAACCATTCGGTACTCACGAGGCGGTCGGGATGCGCGTATTCGGCGAACTTGGGTGAGGTGTCGGTTTCGACAGCCATTGTTACCTCCAGTTGTGGCCGTACGGCCGGTGGTGCACGGTGCTTCACAGATTTCAAGGTGGTTCAGGGTGCGTGGAATTGCGCTTTAATTGCCAGTGATGACAACCGACAGCGGTAGTACAACTATTCCATTGCACCTGACCGATCTGCGCCCCACTCTGACGGGAGCCGAGATGGCGGCCGTGCTGGTGCCACCGCGCCAGTTTGACACGGCCTCGTTCGACTCGTACCGGCCCGACCCCGATCACGCGTCACAAGCCGAAACACTGCAGAAGGTGCGAGACTTCGCCGGTTCGTTCGCTCCAGCGAAGCCGGCCGGTTTCTTCAGTCGCAAGCCCAGGGCATCCGACTCCAAACCGGGCATCTACCTCGACGGAGGGTTCGGCGTGGGCAAGACCCATCTGCTGGCGGCGCTCTGGCACGCGGCACCCGCACCCAAGTTCTTCGGCACCTTCATAGAGTTCACCGCCCTCGTTGGAGCGCTCGGCTATGCCGACACCGTCAAACTGCTCACGGGCGCAAAGCTCATCGCCATCGACGAGTTCGAGCTCGACGACCCGGGCGACACCATGATGATGACCCGGCTGCTGGCCGACCTCGTGGCCACCGGCACCCGGCTCGCTGCCACATCGAACACCCCGCCGAACGCTCTTGGCGAGGGCCGATTCGCCGCTCAAGACTTTCTGCGCGAGATTCAGGCGCTCTCGGGGCGCTTCGACATCATTCGCATCGACGGGCTCGACTACCGCCGTCGCAACATCGAAGGGCACGCGAAGTCGCTGTCACCCGCGGAACTCGACGAAAAGCTCGGGCGGCTCGAGAGCGACGGGTCGCGGTTCACCGTCGACGCGTTCGACGACCTTGTACAGTTTCTCGGTTCACTGCACCCGTCGAAGTACGTGAAACTCCTCGACGGCGTCGACGCCTTGGTGCTCACCGACGTCAGCGAGCTGAAGAACCAGACCGATGCGCTCCGCCTGGTGGCGTTCATCGACCGCGTGTACGACGCCCAGCTGCCCGTCTACGCTTCGGGTCTCGCCCTCGACGAGGTGTTCGCCGGTGACATGATGAACGGCGGCTATCGCAAGAAATACCTGCGCGCCGCCTCCCGGTTGATCGCCTCCACGCAGAAATAACACACCACTCCCACCTCCCAAAATGGGGGGTGGTTCTTTCGATGGAACTGCCGGTTTTCAGAAACACAGTTGTTACAAATCGGCCTGTCGCGTTACCTGCTCGAAACATGGATTCACCTCAGCCGAAACCTCGAACCACGAAGCTATTGGCGTAGCCGAGGCAACAGGCCCGAACCGTGGGCGCACTGGGCAACGGCGCATTGACTCAGTTCTGAGAGAGGTATTAGGTTCACATGATCACAGCGGACCCGACAATCGGTGATTTGACCACCACCGTCAACGCTTTATGGTTGCTCGTTGCAGCAGCCCTCGTACTCATCATGACCCCGGGAGTTGCCTTCTTCTACGGTGGCATGGTCAAGGCCCGCAGCGTCGTCAGCATGATGATGATGAGCTTTGGCGCCATGGGCCTCGTTGGGGTTCTGTGGGTCATCTACGGTTACGGCTTGGCCTTCGGCACAGTGGCGGGCAACACCTCGAACGACCTGATCCCCGGCGTTCTTGGCAACCCGAGCGGCCAGTTCCTGCTGGGCGACCTTGTGGGTGCGCCCGACGGCTCGGGTGCGAACCTGTACGGGCTGGCGTTCGCGGGCTTCCAGGCCACTTTCGCAATCATCACCGTCGCTCTGATCTCGGGCGCCATCGCCGACCGCGCGAAGTTCGGCTCCTGGATGCTCTTCGCCTTCCTCTGGGTGACCATCGTGTACTTCCCGGTCGCTCACTGGGTGTTCAACTTCACCGCTGACCCGACCACGGGTGCGGCAACCGACGGTGGGTGGATCGTCTTCAACATGGGCGTCAACGACTTCGCCGGTGGTACTGCGGTGCACATCAACGCCGGTGCCGCGGGCCTCGCGCTCGCTCTCGTACTCGGTAAGCGCATCGGTTTTCAGAAGGGCATCCAGAAGCCGCACAACGTGCCGCTGACCCTGCTCGGCGCCGCTCTGCTGTGGTTCGGCTGGTTCGGCTTCAACGCCGGTTCTGCAGCAGCTGTCAATGGAACGGCCGCCATCGCATGGATCAATACGCTCGCCGCTCCCGCCGCGGCCATCCTCGGTTGGCTCATCGTCGAGAAGTTCAAAGACGGTAAGCCGACATCGATCGGTGCGGCATCCGGCGCCGTCGCCGGCCTCGTGGCCATCACCCCGGCCTGTAACATCCTCACGCCCGGCTGGGGCATGGTTCTCGGTGCCGTCACCGGCGCGATCTGCTGCCTCGCCATCGAGCTGAAGTTCAAGCTCGGCTTCGATGACTCGCTCGACGTCGTGGGTATTCACCTCGTCGGCGGAATCATCGGAACGCTCTACATCGGTATCTTCGGTACCGGCATCGGCCTGATCGACCGCATCGGCAACGGTGACTCGAACCCGCTCAGCCAGCTCGGCGCGCAGGCGGTCGGTGCCGGTTCGGTACTCGTGTTCTCGTTCGTCATTGCCTGGCTGCTCGGTACGGCCATTCAGAAGACCATCGGGTTCCGCATCAGCACCGAAGACGAAGTCGCCGGTGTCGACACCGTGGTTCATGGCGAAGAGAGCTACGTGCTCGACCCCGCATAACCACTGCCTCACCTGCACCACAGCCAGAGCCGGGCGTTCCTCATCGCGAGGGGCGCCCGGTTCTGTCTGTGTCAGTAGCTACTCGTACAGTAGCTCCTCCTGCGCCAGCTACTCGTGCAGCAGCTTCTCGCGCACCTGCCGGCGGAGAACCTTGCCGATGAGCGACGTGGGCAGCTCATCGAGCACCACCACGCGCTTGGGAACCTTGTACGCGGTGAGGTGCTCGCGACTGAAGTCGCGGATGGCCTTCTCGTCGAGCGACGCCCCCGGGTTCAGAACGACAGCGGCCACGACGTCTTCTCCGCCGCCACTGCCCGGCAGACCCACGACCGCCACGTCTTTCACCGACCGGTGCTGACGCACGGCGTCTTCGACCTCAGAGGGCGACACGTTGAACCCGCCCGTGATGATGAGTTCTTTGATGCGGTCGACGACACTCACGAAGCCGTCGGCGTCGATCGACACGATGTCTCCGGTGCGAAACCAGCCGCCCTCGATCAGCACTTCGCGTGACTGGTCGGGTTTCTGCCAGTAGCCTGCGAACACCTGCGGGCCGCGGATGAGCAGCTCGCCGGCCTCACCGACGGCCCGGTCGTTCGAAGTGTTCTCGGGGTCGACGATGCGAATCTCGGTATTCGGAAACGGCACGCCGATGGTGCCGGGCCGGCGGCTCGGCCCGACCGGATTCGCCAGGGCGACGGGCGAGGTCTCGGTGAGGCCGTAGCCCTCGACCAGCAGGCCTCCCGTGACGCTCTCCCAGAGCTCGACCGTGGCCACCGGCAGGTTCATCGCCCCCGAGATGGCGAACCGGATGCCCGACAGATCGACCCCGCGCTCGTGAGCCCCCGCGGCGAGCCGCTGGTAGATCGGCGGTACGGCCGGCAAAAAGGTGGGCGGATGCTTCTTCGCCGCCTGCAGCACCAGGTCGACGTCGAACCGCGGCAGCAGCACCAGCCGTGCCCCGGCGCTCATCGAGAAGGTGAGGCAGAGCGTGAGCCCGTACGCGTGGAACATGGGCAGCACCCCGTAGACGACCTCGGTGCCCTCGGTGAGCTGCGGCAGCCAGGCTCGCCCCTGCAGCGCATTGACGTGCAGGTTGAGGTGGGTCAGCATGGCGCCCTTGGGGGTTCCCGTGGTGCCGCTCGTGTACTGCAGCAGAGCGATGTCAGAGACGGCGGGGCGCGGGCGCGACTGCTTGATGCGGCGGTTCTCGAGCAGGGTGTGCCAGGGGATGGTGCCGCGCACGGGGGCGTGCAGGGCGGCCCGGGCATCCCGCGCCTTCTTCACCGGCAGGCGAAGAGCAAGGCGGGTGTGCAGCGGCATGGCCTCGGTGAGGTCGACCGAGATGAGGTGCTTCACGGCCAGGTCGGCTGGCATCTTCTGCACGGTGTCGCAGACCTTGTCCCAGGCGATGACCACGGCGGCTCCGTGGTCTTCGAACTGGTGCCGCAGTTCTCGCGGCGTGTAGAGCGGGTTGTGTTCGATGACGATGGCCCCGAGTCGGAGCACCGCGTAGAACGCGACGATGTGCTGGGGGCAGTTCGGCAGCACGAGGGCGACGCGGTCACCGTGCTCGACGCCGAGCTTTCTGAGGCCCTCTGCGGCGCGTTCGATCTGCTCGCCGAGCTCGCGGTAGGTGGTCTCGGCACCGAAGAATTCGAGGGCGACCTTCGGGCCGTACTTCTTCACACTCGCCTCGATGAGGTCGACCAGCGACCCCGTGGGCAGCTCGATGTCGCTCGGCACCCCCTCGGCATAACTCGAGAGCCAGGGCCGGTTCTTCGCGGGTGTTGACGGGGTGCTGACGCTCATCTGCAGTATGCCTCTCTTGGCCTCGTTGCCGACTTTCAGTATGCCTTAGCACGATCTGAGAAAACCCACCATGACCTTTACGACCCTTTGCCAAGGTCTTTAGGGTTGAAGAACCGATAAACCCGAAGGAGTACATCATGGGCCTGCTAGACAACGCTAAAGAAGCCGCAGAAGCAACCGGCGAGAAGATCAGCCGCACTGTCGACGACACTAAGGGCCGTCTTTCAGACAAGGCTGACGAGGCCAAGGCCAACGCCGATGTGAAGGCTGCGGAGAAGAACCGTGACGCGACAGAGGCGAAGAACGACTACAAAGAGAGCCTTCGCGATTGAGCGACGCGCCAGAGACCGACCCGGAGTCGAACTCCGAACTCGAGGGTGAGACCCTGGGCGGTGCTCGCCCCGACCCGTCGACCGACGCCAGCAAAGACCCGGCCGACTGGGTGACAGGCGATGAGCCGATGACAGGCCCCCAACGCAGCTACCTCGACACCCTTGCGCGAGAGGCGGGCGAGACTCTTCCGGCCGACCTCACGAAGGCCGAGGCGTCAGAGCACATCGATCGTCTGCAACAGAAGACCGGGCGCGGTACGAGCTGAGCCAGTGTGCTGGGCACTGCTGTGTCGCGGGTGACTGCGCGCGTGAGCCTGTGAGACGGTAGCCGTATGGCTCGTCTCACAGGCTTTTTTCATGCGCTCAGGCGCCTGTTCGGCGGCGGTGACTCCACTGGCCGTGCTGTCTCACGAGTCTCCACCGCTTCCCGCAGTTCGTCGCTCACAACACAAATCGACCCTGCGCGGCTGCGGGGGCTGAAGCTCTCGTACGCGCCGAAGGCCGATGCGCGGCCTGATCCTGGTGAGGTCGTGTGGGCATGGGTGCCCTACGAAGAGAACGATGGGCGAGGCAAAGACCGCCCCGTGCTCATCGTGGCACGGCTGACGGGCAGCTCGGTGCTGGGCATCCAGCTCACCAGCACGTCGCATGACGGCGACCGGGGCGCGCTTCGTCTCGGCCCGGGCCCGTGGGATTCGTCGGGTCGCGCGTCGTGGGCGCGCCTCGACCGACTGTTTCGCGTCAGTGACGGCGGTATGCGCCGCGAGGGCGCGGCTCTGGATGCCCGAACCTACGCCCGGGTGGCGAATGCGCTCACTGCGCGATACCGGTTCTGAGCCCCCCGTTAGGGTACTAGCGCCCGTCGCGCATGCCTGAGAACGTATCAATCGTAAGTAAATTTTCGCTTGAACTAGCCAAAATGAAGGAATTCGCGCCCAGACCCGTGCGAAAGATGCGTCAATGGATACCGTTCAGCGCTCATCAGCGTTAGAGAGAATCAGCTTGCTCGCCTCGAGTCGCGAGGAGGGTGCGTTGATTGTGTGCGGTACACCAGGTTCTGGTCGCACACATCTGATCGAAAGCGCCCTCGCCTCGGTCGCCACGCACGCGATCCTCGTGCGAATATCGCGCGCAGAGATGCTCTACCCCCTGTCAGGTCTCTCTGCCGTTCTGACAAAGATCGGTGACGCGAGACTCGCCCAGTTCACGGGGCGGTTCGCTCTGGTTTCGACCGATAACGCCGACCTCTTCGCCGCGGCCGAGACCCTTCTCATGCTGCTGAGAGGGCTCGCCCTCGAACCGGTGCTTGTGTTCGTCGACGACATCGACCAGATGGACAAAGAGAGCCTCGCAATTCTGAGTTACATGAGCACGCGACTCAGTTCTACAAACGTGAGCCTCGTTGCGAGTATCGAAGCCGTCGGCGACGACATGGCCGGGTTGGCCCTCTCAGAACGGGGTGCGCCCGGCGCGGTTCGCCTGTCTCCCCTCTCGGCGTTCTCCGGTGTGTCGAGCGTGTTGCTCGCACCACTCACGCCAAATGAAATCGCTCACCTCATTGCGGAGACGGTGCCGCTGCCGCTCGACGATGCGCTGGTTCAGATCGTCTGTAGCTACGCAGATGGTCTGCCCCTTGCCATTATGCAGATGCTGCCCTCCGTCGAATCGGCTGGCACTGGTTCGCTTGTCCTCCCCTTCAGATTGGGGGCTCGCACCAGGCACATCGCCCGTCAGGCTGTCTCCGGCCTGACTGCTCCTGCGTTACAACTCTTCAAAAACATCTGCGCCGCGCCGTTGACCCATCTCGACGCTCTACTCGATGAGTCGACGGAGGCTTCAGACGCACTCGACGAACTTCTGGCGTCAGGGGTTGTGACAGCAGAGGCCGGCTGCGTGCGCGTCTCGAGCGGATTGGTGCGGTCAGGAACCTACTGGGCCATGCCCGCGATAGAGCGACGCGAGATTCACACCCTGATGGCTGAACGCAATCAGAACATCGATGCGGCAATGGCTGTCTGGCACGAGTCATGGATATCACCTCACAATTGGGGTGCCAAGCTGCTTCTCGCCGCTGCCACAGCCCTGGCCGCCGGTGGTCATCGCAGTGCCGCGATCGAATGTTGCGAACGAGCGCGCGGAAATCAGCTGCCACCCGATCGCATAGACGACCACCTGAGAGATCTGGCGACAGCGTTCTTTGAACACGGGGATCTCATCATCGCGCTGCGCTACTGCCAAATCTCTCTCGATGCCGACATTCCGCCGAGCGAAGCGCTCGAGCTTCAGCTCATCAAGACCCACATCGAATTTCTGCTCGACGAACACCTCTCGCCGAACGAGGTCGAAGCGCGACTCGAAGATTCCCAACCGGGCTCCACTGCGCTCACACTGCGCCTTCTGGGAGCCATGGCGTTTGTGCGTGCAGAGCGAGGCGAAGCGAGTGGTGCTCTCGAACTTCTCTCACGAATCGACCGAGAGGTGTACCCCGGGCGAGCTGGCCCCCTCCTGCAGTGGGAGCACTCGGTAGTGACGGCGCTGGCAGGTGGCCTCGAGCCCCGCGAGATTCAGCAGGCAGCTCTCGACTCCTCTGGGATTTCATCGATGCCGCTCGCTCTGCAGACATTGGTGGGCCGGACCCTCAGTTTTGCCGAGCACCACGCTCAGGCCAGAAAAGTCTTCGTGGGAACCTTGGTGCACGCAGGCGAATCCGATCGAGCCCTGCATGAGGTCAGCGGCGTGTATGCCGCTGAGAACGACGTGCGCTCTGGCCACTTGCATTATGCGATCAGATTCGTTGGCGATCTTTCGAGTGCATCCGAAGTATTTCGGTTTCGGCGCACTCTTCTGCAGGCGTGGAGTCTCGAAGTACGAGGGCTGCCCTCGGAAGCGCGCGCCCTCATGGCCGAATGCGAGTCGATGCTCGAGCGTGAGCGCAACCCCGTGCTTGCTGCTCGCCTCTTTTCGGCGGAAGGTACCTTCGACCTGATGCGGGGCAATGTCGAGCAGGCCCTGGGCTATTTTCATCGCGTTCGCGCGGTCACCCTTCAGATGTCGCTCGCCTTGCACGCCCGGCACGATGTCGACCTGATCGAAGCAACGCTGATGGCAGGCTCTCGCCGCGAAGCGCAGGTTCTGTTCCTCGACTTCGATGAGCTGTGCGCGAGAATGCCGTCGCGTTGGGCGACTCTCGCAGGAGCGAGGGCTCGCGCGCTGCTCGCCCCCGATGCCCTCACGATTGCTGCATTCGACAGTGCGATCAGCGACTATAGACCGGATGACTCACCCTATGAGCTGGGCCGGCTGATGTTGAGCTACGCCTACCGGCTTGATCAACTGTCGCAATTCGAGCATGCGAACCGGGTGCGTGCCAATGCGCGCCAGATATTCGCCAGCATTGGTGCAAACGGCTGGGTGCTGGCGAGCATCCGACCACATCGAGTGCCTGAACCGCCACCGAAGGGGGTCGGGCTTCTCGTCGACCTCACCCCGAGTGAGCAGGAGATCGTGGTTCTGCTGCAACACGGACACCGCAACAAAGAGATTGCCGCACGCCTTTTCGTGTCGCTGCGCACGGTCGAGGTCAGATTGACCCATGTCTACCGAAAAACGGGTGCTCATTCCCGCGCCGATCTTCTGGCAATGCTATGGCACGCAGAAACCGAATCGTCGTCGGCCTCAGCTCTCGCCGTCGGCCCCGCGGCCATGTGAGGTGAGCTCGGGGGCGCGCCGTGAGGGGCTGGTCCATGCTCCTGTCGACTCTCCCACAATCGCCTCCGGCAGGCGGTGCAGGCACAGGGCTGCGTCGATGAGCCGCAGAACCGGGAAGGCGAACCCATAGAGCAGAAAACTCGGTCTGCGGGCGACTATGGCGGCAAAGATCGTCAGGAGGTAGTCGGGGATGACGATACCGAGTATCAGTACGCCGGGCGAGATGACCACGGCGACCTCGAACCCACCGACCATACCGTTCCACCCCAGCGAGGTGAAGACTCCGCTGGCAGCCGAGAGCGCGATGAGGGGCACCAACAGCACGAGCAATATGCTGCTGGTCACCAGTTCGGCGATGTAGAGGTACAGGGCGAGCCAGAATTTTCGGGGTTGCCACGGGTGACGTATGACGGTCTGCCAGAAGCCGAGCGACCAGCGGCCGACCTGCTTGAGATAGTCGTGGAAGTTGTCGGGGTCTTGGGTCAGGGCGACGGCCGCGTTCGGGTGGAACGCAATACGGCCGAGTGATCGAGCGTGGATCTCGAAGGTCATGTTGTAATCTTCGATGGTCAGGCCCGGGGCTGCGATGTCGATCAATTCGAGCACCCGCGACCGATACATGCTGGCGAACCCGGGCACGATGGTGACTACGTTGATCGATCGCGCTGCCTGCCCGAATTTGATCAACAGCTGCACCGCGATATAGACCCTTTCACGGTACGCCACCAGCAGTCGCCCGCCGAGGGAGCGGGCTCCCGGCTTCAGCAGGGTGGTCGCACGCCCGGCAACTGCGACAACCGCATCATCGGTGAACAGGGGCAGTCCCGTTTCGAGATAGTTCTCTGAGAGGTGCGTGTCGGCGTCGAGCAGAACCACTACCTCGAAATGAGTCTTCAGATCGAAGTGGCGAATGCCAGCGACGATAGCCCCCGCCTTGCCCCTATTCGGGCTCAGCTCGAGCACATTCGCCCCTGCGTCGTGGGCCAACGACACGGTGCCATCGCTTGAGCCATCGGAAATGACGAAGACCTGCCGGAGAGGAACCTGTCGCGCAGCCGAGCGGAGCGTTTCAGCCAGCACCAGTTCTTCGTTGTGTGCGGCGATCACGATGGCGACCTGGTCGCGCGTGACACTCGGGTGCAGGCTCAAGGCCGGTCGACCGAGCCGAGCACTGCGGTGCATCCGACGGTGCGCGACGAATTGTGCGACCACCCGGCAGAGGCCGGCTACGCCCCACAGCAGCGTGTTGACACCGACCAACAGCAGCCCGATGACAATCAACGCCCAAACCGATTGACTCACGATGCCTCCTGATCTTGAGACGGGCCTTCACCCACACTGCTGCTCGAAAGCACTCACCGTACAAGCGTGCTGGCTCACGTGGTGCGAATCGCACGCTGCAGAAACCACATACTTCTGCGGTTAACCGCAGGCAATACCACAAAGCCGACACAAACCCGCATGTTGCCTGGTCATCGATTGCCGTCAGGTTCAGCGGACGGCCAGTGTATGACCCACGGTTCGCGGGTAGCAGCGAACGCCGTACTGCGAGTCTGCTCCTTCAGCGGCTGGCCAATCCTCACTCACTCTGCTACACGATCTGCAAGGGGAAGCGTTATGTCATCACTCACCGACATTCGGCACGGCATCGAGTTCGCACACCCCGATCGGGTCGTGTTGACGCTCGCGGTCGAACCTCCGCAGGCGAAGGCCGAGTTCGACTTCGACGTTGCGGTCGTCGGCCTCGGCTACGTGGGTCTGCCGACGGCCATCGCCTATGCCGACTCGGGGGCCCGCGTTCTCGGGCTCGAAATCAGCCCCCGGCGGCTGGAGACGATTCTCGATCGGCGTGCCGACGTACTCGAACGCGACCAGCTGAAACTCGACCGTGCGCTCTCTGGCAACAACTTGGCTCTCACGAACGACAACTCCGAGCTCTCGTCGGCTCGAGCCGTGATCGTCTGCGTGCCGACGCCGGTCGACGACTTTCTCGTGCCTGATCTCGCCATTCTCCGCGCAGCCTGCGCAGCCGTGGTCGAAGCGGCCACTGCGGGCCAGATCCTCATGCTCACGTCGACAACCTATGTGGGATGCACGAACGACCTGCTTGTTCAACCGCTGTCACAGCGGGGTTTCGTAGTGGGTCGCGACATCTTCGTCGCGTTCTCGGCCGAGCGCATTGACCCAGGCAACGCGTCGTTCGAGCAGCGCGACGTTCCCCGCGTCGTCGGCGGAGCGACTCTCGAGTGCGAAGAGGAGGCCGACCGGCTTCTGCACCTCTATGCCGCGAACGTGCACCACGTTGGCTCTCTGGCAGCCGCAGAGATGACCAAACTTCTGGAGAACACGTTTCGTGCCGTCAATATCGCTCTGGCCAATGAGTTCGCCGACATCTGCAGTTCGCTCGATATCGACATCAATACCGTGATCGATGCCGCTGCGACAAAACCTTACGGGTTCATGGCGTTCCGGCCGGGGCCGGGGGTCGGGGGGCACTGCATTCCCTGCGATCCCCACTACCTGCTCTGGCAGCTGCGCCGATCGAGAGTGGATGCACCACTCATCGAAGTCGCCATGACGGCAATTGCGCACCGCCCTCGGCACGTGGTTGAGCGGGTGCGCGATGTGCTCTCGGGCCGCGGGCAAGGTCTCGCCACCGCGAAAGTACTCCTCGTCGGTATCGCCTACAAACCGAACGTTGCCGACCTCCGCGAATCTCCCGCGCTCGAGATTCTGTCGGAGCTGCGCAGTCACGGCGCGACCGTCGGCTATCTCGACAATCACTTCGACGTCGTTACCCTCAGCGACGGCCACGTGCTTCAGAACGTGACGCAGCCAGCCCTCTTTGCGGCTGATCTGATCATCATGCACACCACGCACGAGTCGGTCGACCTCGACTGGATCACCACCCACCAACTCGTCATCGATGCAACCTATGACCGCGTTTCGTACCCGACGGCGGTGACCCTGTGAAGACCCTGGTCACGGGCGGTGCTGGCTTCATCGGCAGCCACCTCGTGGACTACCTGATGCGCCGAGGCGACGAGGTGACGGTGCTTGACGACCTCAGCACGGGTCGGGTGTCGAATATCGCCCACCAGCTGTTCGACTCACGGTTCACCTTTCGCGAAGGCTCGATTCTGGATGCCAGACTCGTCGATTCGCTGATCGCCCAGACTGATCGTGTGTTTCATCTGGCGGCTGCCGTCGGAGTGAAAATCATCGTCGAGCATCCGTTGTCGAGCCTTCGCACGAACATCCACGGCACAGAGAACGTGCTCACCGCGTGCACGGGCAGTGGCGTGCCCCTTCTGCTTGCTTCGACGAGCGAAGTGTACGGAAAGAATGAGTCAGACGGCCTCACTGAGGAGTCAGACCGCATCCTCGGTTCGGCGCTCACGTCGAGGTGGAGCTATGCCGCGGCCAAAGGCATCGATGAGTCGTTCGCTCACGCGTACTACACCGAATTCGGGCTGAACGTCAGCATCGTTCGGCTCTTCAACACGGTCGGGCCTCGTCAGACCGGTCGATATGGAATGGTGGTGCCCAATCTGGTCGGTCAGGCCGTGAGCGGTGAACCCCTCACGGTCTTCGGCGACGGCCAGCAGACGCGGTGCTTCTCCGCCGTTGGCGACATCGTTCCGGCTCTCGTCGCTCTTCTCGAGAGCGAGTCCGCCATCGGGCAGGCTGTCAACCTCGGAGGCGCGCATGAAATCTCGATTCTCGACCTCGCTGCCCGTGCGATTGAGGTGACGGGTTCTGCCAGCGGTATCGAACTCGTGCCCTATTCAGAGGCGTACGCAGCCGGTTACGAAGACATGCGCAGGCGCGTGCCCGACAACTCCAAGGCTGCTGCGCTGATTGGATTCGTGCCCCGAACCGGCATCGACCAGATCATTCGCCTGGTTGCAGAGAGCCTTCGAACCGCTGGCTCTCTTGAGGGCGAGCTGATGGAAAGGCCCTCGCGCCGGCCCCTCGAGTTCGCTCCCGTGGTGGTGCTCTGATGTGCGGAATTGTTGGATGCACCACTACAGAACGAGCTGACCGCTACCTGTTGCCGGCTCTCCAAGCGCTCGAGTATCGCGGCTACGACTCGGTTGGCGTGGCAATTGCTACCACTGATGGAACCGTCACCACGGTTCGATCGATCAATCGGATCGGTGATCTGACAGCGCAACTCGAGGCGCGAACCGGTGCTCGACTTTCGGGCACCGGCATCGGTCACACCCGCTGGGCGACGCACGGAGACGTCACCGAGGCCAACGCGCATCCGCATCAGGACTGCGACGGGCTCGTGAGCGTTGTACACAATGGCATCATCGAGAACGCCGATGTGCTTCGTGCAGAACTCATTGCCGAGGGTCATCGATTCTCGTCTGGCGTCGACAGCGAAGTCATCTGCCACCTGATCGAGCAGTCGCTCGTCGGTGCGAGCGACAGCGGCTTGCAGGGCGCCATCGAAAGTTGCGTTCGGCGCCTCGAGGGCAGCTGGGCGATTCTGGTGATGGAAACATCGACCGGCCGGCTGTTCGCCACAACGCATCGGGCACCGCTGCTGGTGGCCTCCAGCGACAATGGCCACTTCGTCGCCAGCGACGTCACGGCGATCGCGCCGTGGATCACTGCGTTCCGGGTCATGAGCGACGGCGACCTGGTCGAATTGGGCTCGCCCCTGCGGTGGATCGCCGGTGGCGTCGAGGTCGCACCGCCCGAGGCACTCGGTCTGTCGTGGTCGAGCTCCTTTCTCTCGCTTGCCGCCGATGACCCCGACTTCATGGGGCGTGAGATTGCGGAGCAGCCTGAAACGGTCGAACGTATTCTGAGCGAACTTGCGCCACGAGTGAGCACTGGAGACCTCTGGCGGGAGCTTGGGCTGCCGCACTTCAGACGAGTGGCAGTGCTCGGCTGCGGCACCTCATTGAACGCCGGGCGCATCATCGCTCACGCGTTCGGGGCCTTCGGCGCAATTGTCAACACAGCAGTGACAGCGAGCGAAGCCGGGGCGGTGGTGCTCGACGCAGAAACACTGGTGATTGCCGCCAGCCAGTCGGGAGAGACGGCAGACGTATTGCGAGCGTTGGATGAACTGCAGACCGGTCGTGGCCGGGTACTGGCGTTGACGAACAGTATGCATTCCACACTGGCCCGTCGTGCCGACGGCGTGCTCAACTGCTCTGCGGGCCCCGAGATCGGCGTGGCCGCGACGAAGACGTTCGTAGCCCAGGTTGTGACAGGCGTCTGTCTTGCGCTGTCGGCAATGGTTGCCAGAGGCACCGTTCTGAGAGCGCAGGCAGACGCCATCGTCGATGATCTGCGTCGAACGCCCGACCGACTCGAAAACGCGATTGCAGTGTCACGACAATGGGTACCCGACATCGTGGAGTCGGTTCGCGATGCCCAGGGGTTTCTCTTCCTGGGGCGGGGTGCCGGTGTTGTCTACGCCGCAGAGGGGGCATTGAAGCTGAAAGAACTCACCTATCGGTGGGCCGAGCACTATCCGGCTGGGGAGCTGAAACACGGGCCGCTGGCGCTGGTCGAAGAGGGCACTCCGGTCGTCGTCATCGAGAGCGCGGATGGCCGGTTGTCGGCGAACGTGGCCGAAGTTCGCTCGCGGGGCGGTCGTGTGATCAGCATCGGTGGTCCTGGTTCGTCGATTCCGGTCGTCGACGGGAATCCGGAGGCCTTAACGCGATCTGGTCGAGTGTCACAGGGCAGAGGCGGCAACACGTTTGCGGCCTGCGGGCCCCTCGAGAGTGTTGTTCCGATGCAGATTCTGGCGCGGGAACTGGCTATCGCCCTGGGGCGCGACGTTGACAAGCCCCGCAACCTGGCCAAATCGGTCACCGTCGAGTAGAAACACAGAGAGCGAAAAGACTATGAAATCACCAACCGATCGCACCCTTGGCCCCGTCTCCTCGGCGGGCAGAAGGCGGCGGCATACAACGTTCGCGGCTATCACGACCGTTGTCGTGGTCAGTGTCGGGGCGATGATCTTCGGGCTCGGCGGTACGACAGCGGCGGCGTCGCCGGTGACGAGCGCAGTGGCCAAACCTCTGACGGTCGTCTCGCTCACCTTCGACGACGGCAATGTCGATCAGAAGGCGGCAGCCTCGACGCTCGCCCAGTACAAGCTCGCAGGCACCTTCTTCATCAATTCGGGCTTCATTGGCGGAACCAACTACTTCACGGTGGCCGATCTCTCGGCGCTGAAGGCAGCCGGCAACGAAATCGGCGGCCACACGGTGAGTCACCCTGATCTGACCACCCTGAGCGCGGCTGAGGCCAAACGGCAGATCTGCAGCGACCGCATCAACCTGACGAACTGGGGCTTTGCGGTTTCAGACTTCGCGTATCCGTTCGCGAGCAGCAACTCAGCAACCGAAGCGATTGTGAGTTCGTGCGGGTACAACAGTGCCCGTGGCCTCGGCGATCTGGCATCACGGTTCGGATGCACGGGCTGTGATGCAGCTGAGACCATTCCTCCCGCAGACAAGCTGCTGACCAAGGCTGTCGATGAGGTCGACAGCACGTGGACCCTACAAGACTTTCAGAACTCTGTGACCGCAGCGGAGAAAGCCGGTGGGTGGGTGCAGTTCACATTCCATCACGTCTGCACGAATGTCTGCGATCCCTTGTCTGTCACACCCACCCTGTTCGCTCAGTTCGCGGCCTGGCTCGCACCGCGGGCAGCGTCTCAGAACACTCTGGTCCAGACGGTCGCGCAGGTCATTGGGGGAGCCGTGAAGCCCGTGGTGAGCGCTGCCTCAGTGCCGCCGGCCGCAGCAGGTGTGAACGCCATTTCGAACCCCAGCCTCGAGACGCTCAACACGACGACTGCCCTGCCGAGCTGCTGGATGATCGGGGGGTACGGCACCAATACGCCGACTTTCTCGTCTTCGACAGCGGCTCACACCGGTGCTACCGCAGAAGCTGTGACCATCACGAATTATGCCTCGGGTGACGCGAAGCTCCTGCCGCAATTCGATTTGGGGGCGTGTGCACCCACGGTTGTGCCAGCCCACACGTACTCGCTTCGCAGCTGGTACACCTCGAGCGTGGTCACTCAATATGCCGTGTACCTTCGTGACAGCATCGGGGTCTGGCGCTACTGGACCTCGAGCCCGTGGTTTGCCGCCTCGGCGACCTACACTCAGGCCGTCTGGACGACACCTGCCATTCCGGCGGGCATGACCGGCATCAGCTATGGCATGAGTCTCTTCATGAACGGCACCGTGAACACCGACGACTACTCCCTCTACGACAGTGTCGGAGCACCGGCGGCTCTGGCACCGGCAGCGGCGACTCCCGCAGCAGCGCCTGCTGTGAGCGGCACGATCGAATCCCACGCCGGCACGGCACCCACCGGCACCCCGGCGGGGTAGAGCAGATGAACCGGATCGGATGCGCGGTCCTGGCCGCCGTGTTCGGCTCGATCGTGGCCGTGGTCGGCGTCGTCCTAGCGACGTCGGCCACGGTTTCGGCGAGCCGACCGACGTCGGCTGGCGAAAGCGGTGGCATTCCGTCGGGTTCGTTGCCGACCGACGGTTATCCCTGGCACACGAACATCGTCGCCACCACGTTCTGGGTCGGCGAGATTTTCGACCCGAACGCGGCAGACGGTTCGCAGGTCTATTCGACCTACGACTCGAACTGGGCTTCGAATTACGGTGGCTGCGATGGCGTGCTGGTCACGGGCGTGTGCAGCACCGAGGTTCGAACAGCATCGAACGGCTACTTCCCCTCGCAGATGACGCCCCGCCAGAATCCGTTCTACCTCGACCTTCCCTATGACGATGTGAACAACCCGGCCGCGTTCGCCCAGCGGGGCTCTGTCATACCCTGGGCGCAGCAGGCGGGCTTCAAAGATCACCTTTCCGACCCCTCGGTGAGCCTTATGAAGAATCGCTGGGTGGAGCTTCGTCGTGGAACACAGACCTGTTTCGGCCAGATCGAAGATGCCGGCCCCGGTCAGTACGATGACGCCGCGTACGTCTTCGGCTCAGCAGATGCTCGCCCGCAGAACACCCGGTACGGGGGCGCGGGAATGGATGTCTCGCCTGCCCTGAACGGGTGCCTCGGCTTTGCCGACCTCAACGGCGACACAGACACCGTGTCGTGGCGCTTCGTCGACGACGCATCGGTGACACCAGGCCCGTGGACCACGCTGGTCACGGCGACCGGGCTGCAGTGAGGCGGTGCTCGAGGTCAGGCTGGCGCTAGCGGGAGCCCGAGGTGAGAATGAGGTGTGCGACCAGCGCGGTCCAGCCGGTCTGGTGCGAGGCGCCGAGGCCCTGGCCCGTGTCGCCGTCGAAGTATTCGTAGAAGAAGATGTTGTGCGCCCAGCGCGGGTCGGTTGAGAGCAGCTCGTACCGGGCATCCGCCGGGCGACGCCCGTCAGCGCCGGGAGTGAAGAGCGAGATGAGCCGGCTCGAGAGTTCGTCGGCCGCCTCGGTGAGTGTCACGAAGTTGCCCGATGCGAGCGGCAACTCGACCCGGGCATCCGGAGCCCCACTCGTGCCGTAGCCGCGGAGAGCCTCGATGAGCAGAACGTTGAGCGGAAACCACACCGGGCCGCGCCAGTTCGAGTTGCCGCCGAACAGGCCGGACGTCGACTCGGCCGGCTCGTAGTCGACGATCGCCTCGACACCCTCGACCTCGATACTGAACGGGTGGGTGCGGTGATAGGCCGAGATGGCGCGGATGCCGTGCCGCGAGAGCATGCCGTCTTCGTCGAACACCTTGGCGAGAATGCGTTGCAGGCGCTCGGGGGAGACGAGGGCGAGCAGGTAGCTCTGGTCGTCGTCGGAGGTGCGCTCGTGAAACGACTCGCGTACCTCTGGGTGGGCGTTGAGGTACCACGCCACCCGCGCATCGAACTCGGGCAGATCCGCCGAGCCGTCGCCAGCGAACGCGAGGGAGGCGACCACCGGCACCAGACCGACCAGCGAGCGCACCTTCAGGGGCACATCTCGGCCGTCAGCGAGGTGCAGAACGTCATAGAAGAAGGCGTCATCGTCATCCCACATGCTGGCGGCGTTCGCGCTCGACGCGATCTGCAGAAAGTGCTCGATGAACTTCGTGGCCACGTCTTCGTACGAACGATCGTGCGCGGCCAGTCGAAGCGAGATGTTCAACAGGTCGAGCGCGTACATGGCCATCCACGCGGTGGAGTCGGCCTGCTCGAGGATGCCCACCTCAGGTGGCAGCTTCGAACGGTCGAGCGGGGCGATGTTGTCGAGGCCCATGAAGCCGCCCTGAAACAGATTGTTGTCACCGTGGTCTTTGTTGTTGGTCCACCACGTGAAGTTCATCAGCAGCTTGTGAAAGATGCGGGCGAGGAACGTGTAGTCGGTGCCGCCGTCGAGGAGGAACACGTGCAGCGCCGCCCATGCGTGGGTGGGCGGGTTCACGTCGGAGAAGTTCCACTCGTAGGCCGGCAGTTGGCCGCTCGGGTGCATGTACCACTCGCGGAGCATCAGAATCAGCTGCCCCTTGGCGAACCCGGGGTCGATGTGGGCGAGAGTGACGCAGTGAAACGCCAGATCCCACGCCGCGAACCACGGGTACTCCCACGGGTCGGGCATCAGAATGACGTCGTGCGCGTCGAGGTGGCGCCAATGGGTGTTGCGCACGTCGGCGCGGCCCGGCGGGGGCGGTGGGTAGGCCGGGTCGCCGTCGAGCCACTTCTGCACATTGAAATGAAAGAACTGTTTCGACCAGAGCAGGCCGGCGAAGGCCTGGCGGAGCACAGCGACCTGGTCGTCGGGGGTGCCGGGAGGTGTGACGGCGGCGTAGAACTCATCGGCCTCGGCGCGGCGGGTGGCGACGGTCTCGTCGAAGTCGGTGGGTCGGGCATCCGCAACCCCGCCCGTCAACCGCACCCTGATCACCCGTGTCTCGCCCGGCTCGAGCGTGACGCGGTAGTGCAGCGCCGCCTTGGTGCCGGTCTGCTCGGGGTTCACGGTGGCCGCTCCCGAGACGATGAAGTCGTTGATGCCGTCTTTGGGGTAGTGCGGCGAGGTGGCGGCGCTCTCACCGTAGAGCTTCGCCGTGTTCGTCTCGTTGTCGCAGAACAGTGGATGCCCGCCCGCATCGCCCCGCAACATCAGCGGCCCGGCAGCACCTCCAGCCCCGACCACCGCATCGCCCTCGGCGTGCAGCTGCGGCTTCTCGCCGGCGTCGGGGTAACCCCAGCCCCAGGTGTTGCGGTACCACAGTGTCGGCAGCACATCGAGGGTTCGGGCATCCGGCCCCGCGTTTTCGACCGTGATCTGCATCAACAGGTCGTGCGGGCCGGCCTTCGCGTAGTCGACCGACACCACCCAGTATCGCGACTCGTCGAAGATACCCGTGTCGACGAGCTCGTACTCAGGGTCGAGCTTGCCGCGCTTGGCATTCGTGGCGACCAGGTCGTCGTACGGAAACGGGCTCTGCGGGTAGTGGTAGCGCCACGAGTTGAACGCGTGGGTGGGCGTCGAGTCGAGATACCACCAGTACTCCTTGACGTCTTCGCCGTGGTTGCCCTCGGGGCCGGCGAGCCCGAACATGCGCTCTTTCAGAATGGGGTCGACGCCGTTGAAGAGCGCCAGCCCGAGGCACCAGTTCTGCTCCAGGTCGCTGAACGCGGCCATGCCGTCTTCGTTCCAACGGTAGGTGCGGCTGCGGGCCTGGTCGTGCGTGAACGACGCCCACGCGTCGCCGTCGGCGCTGTAGTCTTCGCGCACAGAACCCCATGCGCGCTCGGCCACGTACGGGCCCCAGTCGCGCCAGCCCGCGCCCTCGTCGTCGAGGCGGCGCTGCTCGGCGGTCGAGTGTCTCGCGTCGACCGGGTGCTCTTCGTCGACCGGGTGCTCTTCGTCGGTCACTCCGCGCCCACCAACTGTGCTTCGATGGCGGCCCGGATGCCCGCGGGAATCGGTACCGGTCGCTTGGTCTCACTGCCCACGAAGACGTGCACGAACTCTCCGTTCGCGAGCAGCTCACCGTCGCTCTCCCTGAAGATGCCGAGCTTCCACGCCACACTGGTCGACCCCACCCGGCCCGTGCCGAGCTCGACCCGCAGCGTGTCGGGAAACGCGCCAGAGGCCGCGAACTGGCACGACGACGACACGCAGAACGCCATCGTGTCACCCTCGCCGAGCGAATAACCCGCTTCGGTGATCAGCCAGTGGGTGATGGTCGTATCCATCGCCTCGTAGTAGATCGTGTTGTTCAGGTGCCCGTAGACGTCGTTGTCGTTCCACCGGGTCTCGAACTGCCGTCTGTAGCCGTACTCCGTCATGCGTCGCACTCTACCGATCAATTCTGCAGATCGATGATGCATAGTGGAGTGACAGCACGATCACGCAACGGAGATGATCATGGCGACGCCCTTTCTCGACAGCGACTTCTACGGCTTTGCCGGGCGCCTGAGTGCGCGCGAGAGCCAGTCGATCGGCGAGATTCGCGCGTTCTTCGCGTCAGAGGTTCGCCCCCTCGTGAACGACTACTGGGCCCGCGCCGAATTTCCGCACCAGCTCATCCCGGGGCTCGCTGGCCTCGGCCTGTTCGGCCCCGAATGGCCAGAGACCCGGCAGTTCGAATCCAGCGCGGTCTACCAGGGCTTCTGTACCCTCGAAATGGCGCGCGTAGACGCCTCGCTCTGCGGTTTCGTCGCCGTGCAGAGCGGGCTCGCCATGGGCTCCATCGGCGTCGGTGGCAGCGAGCAGCAACGGACGCACTGGCTGCCCCGCCTGGCAACCGGTGAGGTCATCGGGGCATTCGGCCTCACCGAGCCACTCTCGGGCTCCGACACCGCGCGCGGCCTTCGCACCACGGCTGAGCGGCGGGGTGAGCACTGGGTGCTGAACGGTGCCAAACGCTGGATCGGCAACGCCACCTTCGCCGACATCGTGGTGATCTGGGCGCGCGACACTGCGGATGGGCAGGTGAAGGGGTTCATCGTCGACACGTGCACGCCGGGCTTCACCGCCACGAAGATTGAGAACAAACTCAGCTTCAGGCTCATTCAGAACGCAGACATCACCCTCGACGAGGTGGTGGTCAGGGAGGAGAACCGGTTGCCGGGCATCCGGTCATTCGCAGACGTCGCCGTGGTTCTTCGGCTCACTCGTGCCGGAGTGGGGTGGCTCGCGGTGGGCAACTCGATCGGTGCGTACGAGGCTGCTGTGGCCTACGCGCGAGAGCGCGAGCAGTTCGGGCGGCCGATCGGCAGTCGCCAGCTCGTGCAAGACCTGCTCGCGCGGTGCCTTGGCAACATCACGGCGAGCATCGCGCTGTGTGTGCAGGCGTCGGCACTGCTCGATGCGGGGCTGCAACGCGACGAGCATTCGGCGCTGACGAAGTCGTTCGTGTCGAGTCGGGCCCGCGAAACGGTGGCGTGGGCGCGGGAGGTGATGGGCGGCAACGGAATCGTGCTCGGATATGGGGCGGCGAAACCCTTTGCCGATGCCGAGGCCATCTACTCGTTCGAGGGCACCCGCGAGATGAACACGCTGATCGTCGGGCGGGCCATCACGGGGCAGGCCGCGTTCGTGTAGACCTGCGCGTCATCGCTTCAGACCGACCTCACCCTTCATATCACCCACCGACAGGAGCATCTCATGACCGAAGCCCTCATCGTCGCCGCTGCGCGCACCCCCATCGGTCGCGCCTTCAAAGGGTCGCTCGCGGGGCGACGGCCCGACGACCTCGTCGCAGAGATCGTGCGAGTCGCCCTCGCGTCTGTGCCCGCGCTCGACCCTCGACGTATTGACGACCTGATTCTCGGCTGCGGTATGCCGGGCGGGGAACAGGGTATGAACATGGCCCGCATCGTGACGGTTCTCCTCGGACTCGATAGCGTGCCGGCAACCACGGTGACCCGCTATTGCGCCTCGAGCCTGCAGAGCACACGGATGGCATTTCACGCGATCAAGGCCGGCGAGGGCGACATTTTCGTCTCAGCCGGCGTCGAGGCCATCAGCCAGTCGGTGAACGGAACGAGCGACGACATTCCCGGGCACGACGTGCTCAACCCGCTCTTCGCCGAGGCCGCCGAACGCACTGCTCGGCTCGCAGAGGGAGGCTCAGCCTGGGTCGACCCGCGCACGCTCGGAGCCCTCGCCGATGCCTACATCGCAATGGGCCAGACCGCCGAGAACGTTGCCCAGCTGAAAGGCATCAGCCGGCAGGAACAAGACGAGTTCGCAGCGCTCAGCCAGAACCGGGCACAGGCGGCCATCGCCAGCGGCTTCTGGGCGCGTGAGATCACCCCGACCGCGGCGGCCGACGGGCGGCTCATCACGGCCGATGATGGCCCGCGCCCCGGCGTGACCACTGCGTCGCTCGAGGGCCTGAAGCCTGTCTTCCGCCCCGACGGCACCGTGACGGCCGGCAACTGCTGCCCCCTCAACGACGGCGCGGCGGCCCTTGTCATCGTCAGCGACACCGTTGCGCGCGAACTCGGCCTGACCCCGCTGGCCCGCATCGTCTCGACCGGAGTGACGGCGCTCTCGCCCGAGATCATGGGTCTCGGCCCGGTCGAGGCGAGCCGTCAGGCGCTGCGCCGGGCCGGCCTGACCATCGACGACATCGATCTCGTCGAGATCAACGAGGCGTTCGCTGCGCAGGTCATTCCCTCTGCGCGAGACCTTGGCATCGACTTCGACCGTCTCAACGTTCACGGCGGTGCAATCGCGGTCGGGCATCCCTTCGGCATGACCGGTGCGCGCATCACAGGAACCCTGCTCAACGGCCTCACCACTCTCGACAAACAGTTCGGGCTCGAGACCATGTGTGTCGGCGGCGGGCAGGGTATGGCCATGGTCATCGAGAGGATGAACTGATGAAGATCAGAGGAGCAGTTCTCGAGCGGGTCGGCGCCCCTTCGCCCTTTGCCTCGTCGCGGCCGATCACGATCGGCGAACTCACGCTCGACCCGCCTGGGCCGAACGAGCTGCTCGTGCGCATCGAGGTGGCGGGCGTGTGCCACTCCGACCTGTCGGTGGTCGACGGCAACCGCGTGCGTCCAACGCCGATGTTGCTCGGGCACGAGGCCGCGGGCATCGTGGAGGCGATGGGGCCGCAGGCGGGCGGTGACGCGGCTGCGGGTGGCGCCGCAGAAAGCAATGGTGTTGCGGGCGCGGGTGATGCGGGCAATGGCCGCGTGGGTGATTCGAACGGGGCTGGTGGAGCCGGGCATCCGGAGCCCATCACCATCGGAGACCGCGTCGTCATGACGTTTCTTCCGCGGTGTGGGCACTGCGCCGGCTGCGCCACGGGCGGGCGGCTGCCCTGCGAAGTAGGTACGGCTGCCAACAACGCCGGCACGCTGCTCGGCGGCGAGACACGCCTGCACCGCGGCGGCGCCCCTGTCTCGCACCACCTCGGGGTGTCGGCGTTCGCCACCTACGCCGTCGTCAACCGGGCGTCGGTCGTGAGGGTCGAGCCGGATGTTCCCGCCGAGGTCGCCGCCCTGCTCGGCTGCGCCGTGCTCACGGGTGGGGGAGCCGTGGTCAATTCGGCTCGCCCCGAGCCCGGCGACACCATCATGGTCGTGGGGCTCGGCGGCGTGGGAATGGCGGCGGTGCTGGTCGCGCTCTCGCTCGGGCACCATGTGATCGGCGTCGACGGCGTGGCGCAGAAGCTCGAGAACGCGCGCTCGTGTGGTGTGACCGAGACGTACACGCCAGAGGAGCTTGTTGCGTCGGGCGTGCGGGCTCCGATCGTGATCGAGGCCGCGGGCAACGCGCGGGCCTTCGAGACCGCGGTTCGAGCTACCGCGCCGGGCGGTCGCACGGTCACCGTGGGGCTGCCGGCACCGGATGCCCGGGCATCCATTTCGCCCCTCATACTGACCGCTGAGGCGCGCACCATCATCGGCAGCTACCTCGGTTCTGCCGTGCCGTCGCGCGACATTCCGAGGTTTGCCGACCTGTGGCGCCAGGGCAGACTGCCCGTCGAGAAGTTGATCTCGGCGCGCGTGCAGCTCGACGACCTCAATGAGGCGATGGATGCTCTGGCCGAGGGTCGCGCCCTGAGACAGCTCATCGTGTTTCCGGTCTGATACCGGCGCCCGTTCGTCGGCGGGCGGGCGGGCGTGCTGTACCGCGGTTCTCAGCGCGGTGAGTGCCCGAGTGCGGCAAGAATGACGTCGTCGATCACCGAGACGAAGAAGTCACGCTCAACGGGCTCACGGCTGGTACTCAAACGGTGCGCGCTCATCGCGGGCAGCACATCGGCCAAGACGGGCACGCGTGCGGCCAGCTCGCGCGGTATTTCCCCGCTGTCGATCGCCCGATCAAACAGACGGCGGTAAATCGCTATGTAGGGCTCCGTGATCTCTGCTCTCACCACGTCAGCCAACTCCTCCGAACCCCGAGCGGCCGAGATGAGAGTTCTGAGGATCGAGATGCGTCGCGTTGCTCCGCCGAGCCACGGCGAGTCGACGACGGCGAGCAGATCCAACCGCAGACTTCCGTGGTCGGGTAGATGGTCGATCTCAGGTGGGTGCCCCGCAGACCGAATTGCGGCTATGACAAGGTCGTCTTTCGTGGCCCATCGGCGGTAGAGCGTGGTCTTGGCTTTGCCGGTGCGGGCTGCAACTTCGTCCATCGTGACACGCTCGTAGGCGCGCTCGGCGAGGAGGTCGACAGTGGTCGACAGGATCAGCGCGTCGCTCGAGCGATCATGTGGGCGGCCCAGAGGTAGCCCATCGATCTTCGTCGGCGCGGGCAGTCCAGCAGAAGTGTTCACGTGACAACGATATCGCGGTACACGGCATTACGCTACTTAGGAGTAGCGTAATGTTTATCGGGAGCCGCCCACGCGGCCGAGAGTGAGGAGAAGATTATGAAAGTTGATGGTTCGGTGGTCATTGTTACCGGTGCATCCTCCGGTATCGGAGCCGCAACGGCTCGCGCAGCCTCGGCAGCTGGAGCACGAGTGGTGTTGGCCGCGCGTCGTGTCGACCGCATTCGTGATCTTGCTGGCGAGCTCGGCGGAGCCATCGCGGTGCAGTGCGATGTCACCAACCAGGCCCAGGTGACCGCACTGGCCAAGGCCGCGCTCGATGCTTTCGGGCGCATCGACGTGTTGGTCAACAACGCCGGTCAGGGCCTTCAGACAGAGGTGGAGCAGATCTCGCTCGATGACTTTCGGGGAATTCTCGAGCTGAACCTCGTCGCCCCACTCGCCATGATGCAGGCCGTGCTGCCGAGCATGCGCCAGCAAGGCGCGGGAAGTATCGTCAACGTCAGTTCGGGGACGACTTTTGCAGATGCTCCGGGAACGGGCGGATACGTCGCCTCGAAGCTCGCGCTCGAGCGACTGTCTGCCATCGCGCGGGCTGAACTTGAGGGAACCGGGGTGACCGTCTCGACGATGATCCCCTTCGCCATTGACACCGAGTTTCTGAGCTCGATTCGGGTCGGTCGCGCCGCAGCGGAGGCGATGACTGCCGGGGCAGTCTTCGATACGCCCGAGCAGGTTGCGGATGCGATTCTGAGTCTGGTTTCGAGCGGGGCTCCTCAGATGGACCTCGTTCCCGCGAGCTACGGCGGTAGCCGGTAGTTTCTCGGCTGCAGTTGGAAATGTTTTCAAAAGTTTTTTGAGATTCTTTTTGTGGGGGTCGATTTGGGCCATATTTGTTGAGTGAATGTCAGTGGTTGGTGGTTGACTTGGGTCATGAACGAATCGGCCCT
>NZ_JASJXO010000041.1:0-36079 GCF_035018625.1 Subtercola sp. RTI3
TTTCGCGCGGAGCACGGCGTGCCCGAGACCTTTCGGGTCACCCTGGCGCACGTAGTGCATCTCAGCCAGACCCGTAGCCTCGTTGACCATGCGCAGGCGGTCGTGGTCGCCCTTGTTCGCGAGGGTCGATTCCAGTTCGGTGACGCGGTCGAAGTGGTTCGCAAGAGCGTGCTTGTTGCGCCCCGTAACGACAAGAACATCGATGAGGCCAGCCGCGACGGCTTCTTCGACGACATATTGAATGGCCGGTTTGTCGACCACCGGCAGCATCTCTTTCGGCATCGCTTTCGTGGCAGGAAGAAAACGTGTTCCCAGGCCTGCGGCAGGAATCACAACTTTGGTGATGGAGGAGGTCATGCAGGCAACATTATCCAATCTAAAATCATTAGATGCAGCCAATCGTCAGCAACCTGAAGCGCGCGTTGCGCGCTGAGCTGCGCGAGCGCCGCCGCACGCGCACCTCTACCGAGCGCGCCGAGGCCACCGAGGCGTTCACCCAGAACCTCATCGCACTGACCCTTGAGAACAAAGCAACCTTTGTGGCCTGCTATCTGTCGGCCCCGAACGAACCCAACACGCGGCCCTACCTGAACTGGGCTTTCGAGAACGGCGTTCGCACGCTCTTCCCCATCACGCGCGAAGACGGCCTGCTCGACTGGGCGCACGGCGACGGCGAAAGCGAGGTCGAGGGGCTGTTCGGCACCCCCGAGCCGGTGGGCGAACTACTCGGCCCCATTGCCATCAACGATGTCGATCTCATCATCGTACCGGCCGCCGCCATCGACGTGACCGGCATGCGCATGGGCTGGGGGCGGGGCTACTTCGACAAGACGCTCGGCTCGATGAAGAAATGCCCGCCGGTGTACGCCGTCATCTACGACGACGAACTCATCGACGCTGTTCCGCGCGAGGTGCACGACCAGCCGGTGAACGGCATCGTCACGCCCACACGCATTCTTTCGTTCTAATCCCACCAGATCCTGGAGTACCTGTGCCCACCTATTCATACCGTTGCACCGAATGCGACAACGCTTTCGACATTCAGCAGTCGTTCACCGACGACACTCTCTCCGTCTGCCCGGTGTGCGGCGGAAAGCTTCGCAAGGTGTTCAGCCCCATCGGCGTGACCTTCAACGGCTCGGGTTTCTACCGCAACGATTCACGAGCAACATCGAGCTCTTCAGACGGCCCGAAGAAGTCGTCAGAGAAGTCGTCAGAGAAGTCATCCGGCCCCTCCAGCAAGCCCTCCGAGAGTAGCTCGAAGCCCGCCACGACGTCGACCAAACCCGCATCTGGCAGCTCAGGCTCGAGCAGTACGGCAGCATAGAACTTACAAACGTAAGGAGAAAACCAATGCTCAAGGGCTTCAAAGAGTTCATTCTGCGCGGCAACGTGATCGACCTGGCTGTCGCCGTCGTCATCGGCGCTGCCTTCACCGCCATCGTCACCGCCATCGTCTCTGGCGTGTTCAACCCGCTCATCTCAGCGCTGTTCCAGTCGGAGACCCTCAACGACGCGGCCGACCTTAAAGTCGGTGACAGCACCCTCAAATTCGGCCTCGTGATCGCCGCGATCATCCAGTTCCTGCTCGTGGCCCTCGTGGTGTACTTCGTGTT
This sequence comes from Subtercola sp. RTI3, assembly GCF_035018625.1. NCBI lineage: Bacteria > Bacillati > Actinomycetota > Actinomycetes > Micrococcales > Microbacteriaceae > Subtercola > Subtercola sp. RTI3. The sequence continues at coordinate 1,617 of NZ_JASJXO010000041.1, forward strand.
CGTCGTACCGATCAATCACCTCAAGAAGGTGCAGTTCTTCAAGGGCCAGCAGAGCCCCGTCACAGAAGAAGCGGCAGTCACTCCCCCGACCGACACCGAACTTCTGATCGAGATTCGTGACCTTCTTGCGGCCGCGCAACGCTCGAGCGGTAGCCACACCGTCGCATCCGGTGGCGAGGCGCCCACGAACTCGGCGAAAGACGCCCCGGCCGTCACCATCGAGTAGCAGTGCGACGCGGCTGAGCGCTGCCGGCTCGCATCGGAGGCCGTCATCGCTCAGCTCGGTGGTCGAATACTCGTGCTCACCGCTCGACACGCGGGCTCAGCCCCAGTGCGGCGGCTTGTCGGCTGTGAGGCGCTGGTCGTTCTCGTCTGAGCCATCGCCCCAGGCGCGGTCGGTGTCTTCGGCTGCGCGCGCCGGATGCCCGGGGCCGGCCCCTCGCCTCAGTGTCGCCTGCGGCTCAGCGTCTGACCCCGGTGCCGCCTCGGTGCGTACCCGGCGGTGCCCTGACCGCCGAACCGGCGAATCCGGCGTCACTGCACCAGGCTTCTGCGAATCGGGCACTGCTGGGTCAGACGCCGTGACGTCAGATCGAGCCAACGGGTACTCGACCGACGGCCGCCAGCTGACGCACGCCGATCACGGTGGCGATGCGTGTCGCTACGGCCTCCGGGTCGGTGAACAGCTCGAAGCTGTGCACGCGGAGGTAGTGCCAGCCGAGGCGTTTCAGCATGTCGGGGCGAAGCCGCAGTGACTCGCGAAGGCTCATCGAGTGAACAACGGCATCTGTCTCGACCACGATTGCGCGGCCCTCGTAGGATGCGACGAGCGTGAGCTTGCCGCGGTGCTCGAAAGCCACATCGAGTCCACGCGCGCCGAGGCGACGGGCCAGATCGATCAGAAGCGCGTCGCCGGGGCTCGAGAAGGTGTCGGGCGTTGGGCCGTTCTCGGCTTCGGTGAGAATCTGGCGGAGCGCCACCACTCCGAAGTTCATGCGCTCTTCATCGATGTCAGACGGCTTGAAGCAGCTCACGATGTCCATCGATCGTCTCGCCCGCGTCATTCCCACGGCGAGCAGGCGTTCGCCGCCGGGCTTGGCGAGGGCCCCGAAGTTGGTGAGCACACGGCCGTGCGGCGTGCGGCCGTAGCCGACCGAGAAAATCACCCGGTCGCGGCTCTGCGCCACCGACTGCTCGAGGGTCGCCACCATGAACGGCTCGGCACGGTCTTTCAGAATGAAGTCGCTGAGGTCGCTTCTCTTGGCGAATGCCGAGAGAACCGCCTGCTGCACCCGTACGGCATGCTTGGCGCTGGCCGTGATGACCATCAGCGATTCACGCGGGTACTTCTGGGCGTGGTCCATGACGAGCCACACCACGCGTTCGACTTCGGCGTCGACGCTCTCGACGGCACCCGTCTCGCTGTCGGGCATTCCGCCTGCGCCCTCGAGGTAGTGCAGGGCGAGGCTGCCGTGGCCGAGGAAGGTTCCGGCCCAGGGCAGCGAGTCGATCTTGCCGTTGTAGAAGCGGTGGTTCACGAGTTCGGCAAGGTCTTCGCCGCCGGCCCGATAGCTTCGGGTGAGCGAGAGCGTCGGAACGAGTTCGGCGAGCCTGGTCAGGGCAGAGTCGGCAGCCAGCTCTTCGACCGACCGAGCGTCGGCGGTGGTCTCGCGGGGCGCGGGAAGCACGACAGCGGGAACAGCGATCTCGAAGCGTGACGGGGTCTGCGTCACCGGGTCGCCGAAGGCGACAACCTGGCGGGCCCGGCGAATGGCTCCGGCGTTCTCGGCCAGAGTGGTGGCCCCCGCGTCGACGAGAATGACGGCGTCGAACACGATGTCGTCAGAGATCTCAGACACCTCGTAGGGTGACGCGAGCCAGACCGGCGCCAAGACGCGGCTGAGGTACGGTGCGGCCTCGTGCAGGGTGCGCGAGTCGACGGCGTCGGTTCGCAACATCGTCTTCAGAAGGCCGGCCTCATCGGCGTGGTCGACCAGACCAACGCTCCAAGTCTCGGCGAGCTGCCACGCCAGAATCTGGCCGCTGACCGACGCGTGCGCCTCGTCAACGAGACGGAAGTCTGCTTCAAGGCGGTCGAGGATGCCCGTGTTGGCGCCGAGCAGAGCACGATCGTTTGCGAGCATCAGTTCGAGCACCGACTGCCACCAGGCCAGCTCGAGTTCGTCTGCCACAGCGCTCTCGGGCACGTGGCGCTGCGAGAGATCGGTCAGCAGTGGGTCGAGCGAGAGTTCACGCAGCGTGTCGAGCAGAGCGGTGCGCTCTTGCAGGTTGGCCAGAACCTCCGAGTCGGCAGCGAGCCCGTCGAGCAACGGAATGAGGTCGGTGATGGGCAGCTCACTGAGTTGGCGTGCTGTGCCCGCGGTTCCCAGCGGCACATCGAGCTGCGCGAGGTCTTCGCTCACGCGCTGAAAAGCCACCTGAACGTCGGCGAGCCCGATCGGCACCTCCGGCGAGATGCCGGCCGCGGCGAATCGGTGCCAGAGCGTGCGTTGCTGCTGGATGCGCCGGAGCGACGCGTTGATGTCGCCGATGTGCACACCGGGCCGCACGTACTCCTTCGCGAGACTGCGCAGGCGCCGCCGACTCGTGCCGGTCATCTGGGCAGAGTCGCGGCGGGGGCCGGTCGCGGCGATGATGTCGGTCAGCGAGCGGTCGAAGACCACGGGGAGAAACTTGTCGAGCGTCTCGCGGAGGTCAAGCAGCAGCCGCAGGTACGACCCCAACTCAGAGACCGTGGTGAACTGGCGCATGTGCGTCTGGCCGACAAGCTCATAGGCCCGGGTCAGCAGGTTGGGCAAGTCGGTGCGGTGGATGCGTTTCGCGGTGGCGTGCGCCTTCGCGGCATCGTCGGCCGTATCGAAGCTGGCGCCGTACCACGGAGAGTCGTCGGGCCCGTAGCGAAATTCGCCGAGGGCCGCGGCCTTGATCAGGGTCTTCGCAGCGCGGCTGCGGCCCGACGCGAGAGCCTCGAGCGAATTGCGGTCGAGGCGGGCCGTCGTCGCCGGCGGCTTCGGCAGCAGAGACAGGCGCGCAAGCTCCCGCAGGGAGTCGAGCACCGACACTTTGAGCAGCGGGTCGACGCGCTGAAGCGACTGGCGGTAGTCGATGAGCACGTGCCGAAGGCGCACCAACGCCTCGTCGACGTCAGCGACATGTGGCTGCATGGTCTTCTCGTTGCGGCCGATCGACTGGATGAGGTCTCGTCGCAGGCTTCGCGGCGAAACCGCGACGCCGGGCAGGCCCACGTCGTTGAACCGGCGGGCGATGCCCCGGAGGCTGAGGCGGCGCGGGCTGACGATGAGAACACGCTTGTTCTGGCCGATGAGTGCCCCCACCGCATTGACGATGGTCTGCGTGCCACCCGTGCCGGGCAGGGTCTTCACGACGAGGGAGTTGCCGCCCGCGATCTGCGCGATGACGTTCTCCTGCTCGGCGTCAGCGTCGAGCAGGAGGGTGTCGGTCGACGGCGGGCGAGAGTCTTGCGGCGTGGGGTCGACGGGGTGGTACGACTCCTGAACCCCGCGACGCGCCGTGAGGCTGCCGGCGAGCGAGTCGAGCACCGGATGATCGAGTTGCTGGGCATCCAGAACCATGCTGTCAGCCACACCGGCGAACGACGACACCACGAGGCGAGGCTGCACGCTGAACCAGGGCAGGTGGCTCGTCACGCCCCGCAGGTGGTCGATGACCGGCTGCGGCTTGAACACGCCGTTGGTGGCGGCGAGGGCCACGATGGCATCGGCGTCGAGCGTGATCTCGAACTGCTCTTTCAGCGCACGGGCCAGTTCGGGGTTGACGAACGGCAGACCGCGGAGCTTCAGTTCGAAGTCGCGACCGTAGCGGCGAATCGAGAGCGGGCGCAGCAGCACAGGGGCAGAGAATCGCTCGTCGTCGAGCTTCCATTCCGCGAATCCGATGGCGAGGTGAACGGAGTCGATGCCGCGAACCGAGCGCAGTTCGACACCTTTGTCGGTGATGGCGCCGGCGGCGATGCGGGCGCTGCGAAGAGCGAGTTCGTCGCGGATGAGACTCGAGAGCAGGGTGGCGTTGCCCGTGATGAACTGCGCCAGACCGCTGGGATGCGTGGTCGTGAGATCGACCCGCGACCGAGGCGAGTCGTCGAAGTGGATGAGCGGTGACACCCCGCCGAGCAGCGCGAGTTCGTCTCGCCACTGTTGCCTCGCCGGCTCGACCAGATCGTCGGTCGAGATGATCGACCCGGTCTTGGTACCCGAACCGTGCTCGACACCCGATCTCCCGGGCGCGGAGTCGCCGCGGCGACCCCAAACCGACGATGCTACGTCGGTCTCAGACACGTCAGGGTCTGAATCTCGTTTCTTATCGGCACGCCACACACCGACACCCTATGTGGGGTAAGCGATAAAACACGGTAAGCGGGCCCGAGTTTCGCCGTTTGTGCGTGTTGCGGCGGGCCCGATGGTCATTCAGCGGGTCGAGGGCGTGGCAAAATGGCGCTTATGTCAGAGCCGGCGATGCCGTCGCCACACTCCTTTGTTCCTCCCCGGCTGCACGCGCCCGCAAGCGGTGACGGCTGGGTCGAAGACGGGGCCGGCCAGAAGTTCTGGGGCAGGTTCGGAGCAGCTGGCCTGCTGGTGTTCGACCGCGAGCGAGGCGTGCTGCTGCAGCATCGGGCCAACTGGAGTCACTTCGGCGGCACGTGGGGGCTGCCCGGCGGTGCGAAGCACGAGAATGAGACGCCGGTTCAGGGCGCGATTCGCGAAGCGCACGAAGAGGCCGGCGTTGCGGTCGAGGCGCTGAAACTCAAATTCACGTTCACGCTCGACCTGGGGTTCTGGAGCTACACGACCGTCGTCGTCGAAACCACTGCACCCTTCGACGCCGCCGTAGCCGATGCCGAGAGCATCGAGATGCGCTGGGTGCCGATCGACGAGATCGAGGCGTTGCCACTGCACCCGGGATTCGGCGCGGCCTGGCCGATGCTGCGCGGGGAGCTCGAGCACGGCGACGTGATTGTCGTCGACGCGGCGAACGTCATCGGTTCGCGCCCCAACGGCTGGTGGAAAGACCGGCTCGGCGCGACGGAGAAGTTCGCGGCCGCCCTGAACACCCTCGGCGTCGCGGGCCTCACGGGTGAGGCGCTCGGCAGCGCGGTGGAGAACTCCCGGTGGTGGCCGGAGGTGGTGCTCGTGGTCGAGGGGCAGGCGAGTGCGGCGAAGCTGGTCGAGCACCCGGTGACGGTCGACTCGGCACTGCCCGACTCGGCACTGCCCGAACCGGGACCCGGCACCAACGAGATTGCCGAACGCCTGCGCATAGTGCGGTCGCCGCGCGACGGCGACCAGCAGATCGTCGACACCGTCGAAGCCCTCACTGCGAAGCCCACCCCTGCTCACGTCTGGGTGGTGACGGCCGACCGCGAACTCGCCGGCCGGGTTACGGCACTGGGTGCGCGCGTGCTCGGCCCGAGCTGGCTCTGGGCGCTCCTCGACAACGCCATCTGAGCGAGCCGCTGGCGGTCAGCCGACCCAAACCCCCGGCGGCATCACGGTGATCGACTCGAGGCAGAACTCTCGCACCCGGCCGAACCGTGTTGCGGCGCAGGTGCTGAGCAGGGGTTCTGAGAGCGTCTCTGCCACGACGACGCGCACGGCGACCCCGTCGTGGTCGAGCAGCACTGCCGTCTCCCCCGGTGCGAGAGAGCTTGCGCGGTCGGCGGCGCGGCCGCTGACGCGGGCTGCGAGTGGAGCGGCAGCGCCACCACCCAGCGGAGCAAACGCATCGAGCCGGTCGACGCCGAAGTGTTCACGGGCATAGTGCTGGGCCGCCTGCACCGGGTGCGAGAGCGAACTGCGCCCGCGAAAGAATCGCTCATCGACCCGCCCGGCCCGGTACGCATCCACAATGCCGACGGCTTCACTGTCATCTGCGCGGCCGAAGTAGAACCCCTCAGGAAAGATCACCATCGTGCCGGCGAACCGGTCGCCGCCGAGGTGCGAGCACTCCCACGTCTCGTCGGGGTGCGCCGCTACCAGCGCCTCCATCACGGGTCTGCCGCGCACCGCGCAGCACTGGTCATGCTTCGCGTGGGTGCAGACGCAGTACACCGGTTCGGGCGACCGGATGCCCGTCGACCCGTCGAGCGGCACTTCGAGCAGCTCGTACGGATCCGTCACCTCACCCCATCGCACCTCTTCGAACCCGGGCCGCGAATCGACGAACGCCCATCGCCACGACGGCTTCGCGATGCGCCCCGCGCGAAAGCGCCGGGCCCGCCTGATGGCGAGCGGTCGCATCCCTGCTGACTCGATTCGATGCACAAGAGCCTGGCCGAGTTCACGGCCGAGCGCCGAGGAGATGAAGGCGTTCGCGCCCCACGACCCGTCGATCTCCACCAGAAACCACTGGAGTCCGCGCGAGGCGGTGGCGGCCAGCGGGTCGTCGCGCTCCCGCGAGCGGTCACTGCACGGTGCCCACCCGGCTGCCGTGTCGGCGTTCGTCACAGACAGCGAGACATCAGAGACCCGAGGAGCACCCGCATCACGCCGGTACCACGATGCCCTCGCGCAGGAGCCGCCGCACGACAACGATCGCCGACGCGGGGTCGAGGCCCGGCAACTCGCCGACCGCCACGGCCTGCCCGGCGTGCAACATCTCTACCGCCGGCTGGGCCTCCTGCGGAAGCACGACAGAGCGACCGGCGAGCGCGATACGCACTGATTCGGGGCCAGTCGTGATGGCGGCCCGAAGTGAGCCGCGCCAGCGCACGGTACTCGCTTCGTTCAGGGTTCCGATGAAATCCACCGTCGCGAGCGGCGAAACGGGTTCGGGGCGACTCGCCCCCGAGAGACGATGTGACAGGTCTGCCCCTACGGCGGATGCCTGGCGAACCGCAGCAGCACGGGCATCCGGAATCTGGAGCGCACCCTGCAGCCCCGCTAGAACCTCGGCGACGATCGGCAGCAATTGCTCGGTGTCGCCGAAGTCGACGCCGAGGGGCAGCGACTCGCGAAGCGCCGGGGTGTCAGCGATGACGGTGAGGAGCGAGTGAGCGATGTCGGCTTGCGTGTAGGCCGCCACGCCGATAGTGAGGTGCACCGAGGTGCCACCGAGGGCTTCGGCCGAGTGGATCCAGCCGCGGGGCAGGTAGAGCACGTCGCCCGGTCGCAGAACGGTGTCGATGACGGGTTCACCGGCGGCCTGGGCTGCCACCTGCTCGCGGTAGTCGCTCCAGGGCTGGTCGCGCAACGGATGCGGGTGCACGGGAGCGTGGATTCGCCAGTGCTTCTCACCGCTGATCTGCAACACGAACACGTCGTGAACGTCGTAGTGCGGGTCGAAGCCGCGCGACGAGGCAGGGGTTACGTAGGCGTTCACCTGCGCCGGATGCCCGAGGTCGTCAACGAGGCGACGGGTGAAGTCGATCAGCGGTGGCCAGGTGCGGTGCAGGCCCTGCAGCACGATGGTCGCGCCCGCAGCGAACTCGGCGAGCACTTTCTCGCTATTGACCTGGTCGGCCACCTCGGCGCCGAAACCGCCGGGTGCTGTGTAGGTCGAGGGGCTCAGCACAGAACCTTCAACGGCCATGCGCATGAAGGGAGTGCGGATGCCGCGCTCGCGCACGAGTTCGTCGACGGCCGCGCTGCTGAAGAGGTCGTCGAATGAGGCATTCGACACGGCGGCGGCCAAGAACGGTTGGCGAGACCAGTACGTCGCGCCGAAGACGCGGGCAGTGTCGGCGCCCACCAGACGAGAGAGCGCGGGCCGCTCGCCCGACCCGCGCTCGAATTCAGGCATTACGCAGAACCGTCAGCTCCGCCATCGTGGCCGTTGGGATTGGCGCCGCCGTCAGCGGGGCCCTCCCCCTCGTCGGCCGAACCGTCAGCGCCACCATCGTGGCCGTTCGGGTTCGCCCCGCCGTCGGCCGGCCCTTCGCCTGCGCTGGCAGAACCATCGGCTCCACCGTCGTGCCCGTTCGGGTTTGCGCCGCCATCCGCGGGACCCTCTCCGCCCGCTCCCTGTTCGGTGGTGATGTCGTCGTCGTTGATAGCCATAGTCATCCTCTCGATACCGAACGGCGGGTGGTGCCGTTTGACATGAGCGTACGCCTCGGCACCGACACGAAACAGTGGGTTGCGAAGAAGACTGAGGTGTATCATGAGGTTGCCTCAGTCACGACTGTGGGCGCGTCGATGCGTGCGAGAGAAGGTGCTTTTCATGGGGGAGGCAAGGTTCGCGTGGCCGGCCCGCTCGGCGCCGCTGCTGAACGTGTCGTCTGATGAGGGCGAGGGGCCGGTCGTGATCCTCATCCACGGCATCAACGGGTCATCACCATCGACCTGCTCGGTTTCGGCAAGTCGGTGGCGCCAGCCGATGCCCAGTTCACGCTCGAGGAGCACGTGGCAGCACTTCGGGCGACCATTCGGTCACTGCATCTGCGGGGGCGGTTCACGCTCGTCGGCCACAGTCTCGGGGCACTCATCACCTCGCGCTACGCGGCCATCTATCGCCGAGACGTCTGCCAGGTGGTGCTGGTGGCCCCGCCGGTGTACGCCGCCAGCGCGTACGTCACCGAGTTCGCCGACCGCACGGTCATCAAGAGCTACCTGCGGTTCTACAAATACCTGCGTACGAACCGCGAGACCACGCAGCGCAACATGGCGTTTCTGGCGCGTTTCTTTCCGAGCCCCGCCCTCGTCATCGAAGAGCGTTACTGGGCGGCATTCGCGCTGTCGATGGAGCACTGCATCGAAGGGCAGACCACCCTCGCCGATGTGGCTCAGATCTCTGTTCCGGTCGAGGTCGTGTACGGCTCCCGCGACCAGATCGTGCTGAGTGACAGCATCGAGCGGCTCGCGCGCCTGCAGAACGTCACGGTGCACGAGGTGGCGAAGGCCGACCACATCGTGCGGCCGGCCGTGGCTCGCGAGGTGGCGCGCGTCATCCGTTGACGCGGCCGAGTGCACCTTCTGCCGCGACGGGCAGCGCCTGCGACTCCGGGTCGGGCTCCATCCCGAGAGCCTCGGGGTGCCAGCGAAAGTAGGCCCAGGCCGCGAGGCTGAGGGCGGTGAACCCCGCGAGCACGAGCGCCCACGGAGAGAACACCGAGGGTAGCTGCACCCACGACGACGGCAACAGCACGATCACGAAGACACCGGAGGCCGCCGCGTATACAACCAGCCACAGCAGCTTCGACCACTCGAAGATGGCTTTGCCGTCGAGAAACGTCAGCGGAAGCAGTGCGATGACCAGGGCCGACAGACACTCGGCGGCGAGCCCGCCCAATACTTCGTTCAGCAGCTGAGCCCCAAAGGTGGCGGGTGCCGGAGTGGTGGCATTCAGCGCGCTGTAGACCAGCCAGCTGCCACCTCCCAGAGTCACCAGCAACGCGGCCACCACGATGGTGACCTTTGCCTCGGCCGCCCTGCCGAGCCGCTCGCCCACCTCGATGCCGAGAACCAGGCCGAAGAGCAGGCCGGGTTGCATGCCCATCCCCCTCGAGACCGCCACACTCAGTACGAGCAGGAGAAGAGCGAGCGGGCGCAGCGCCATGCGGGTGGTCGCGCCGTGCACTCGCGTTGCGTGCAGTTGGGTGACCGCCATGACCGAATAGTTGACCACCACCAGCACAACCGTCAATGCAACAGCCAACCGCACCGTTCTCACGTCGAACCCGGTTGTCGGGTCTGCGAACGTCGTGATGACTGCCGCCGAGATGAGCAGTGCCGCTTGCGCACGCCACCCGGTGAATCGGGCGCGCCAGCGGGACCCCTGCGTTGACGCCTGCCACCACCGGGCAGGCGCGAAACGCTCCGCGATGCGTTCATAGTTCTCCCGCACGGTCGACTGCAGCAGCTCCGCCGGTAGCGCCAGGAGCAGCACCAGAACGCCCGCAAGTGCCACAAGCCCTGCGATGAATGCCGGCTGGCCGAACGGCACTGACGAGACCGGCTGGAGCGAGGTTCCGAAGCGGGTGGGTTGACCCCAGCCCGGGTCGGCCCACCCGCCGCCAGCCCAGGCGACCAGCGCGGTTGCGGCACCGAGCACCGTGCCTGTGCCGGCGGCCGACGACGCGCCTGCCCCAGCCGGGGCCGAGGTGTTCGCTGAACCCACCGCCCCGGCCAATGCGTTCGCGCCGCCCACCGGCGCGCCCCCCGCGCGCGGCACCAGGGGGCTGGCGGTCACTGCGGGAGTCGGCGGCACGGTGGGAGCCGGGGTGTCCACCGGGGCAGGCGCCGCAGCGGGCGACAGAGGGGTCACGGGCAGAACCGGGGCGAGCGGCAGGGCTGGCGTCTGCGGAACGACCGGGGTCACGGGGTCGATCGGCGTGACCGGAGCAACGGCGCCGTTGGGTGCGGTCGGGGTCACCGGGGTGACGGGGTCGACCGGAGACGCGGGAGCCACCGGCATGACAGGGTTCACGGGTACCACCGGCGTGACGGGGGTCACCGGGGTCACGGGTACCACCGGGGTCACCGGGGTCACCGGCACCACCGGCACGATCGGTGTCACGACCACCGCCGGCTCGTATTCGAGCGAGACATCGGGTGACGGCGCGGAGTCGTGCTCGGCGAAGAACGGGCGCTGGGTGGCGCTGAGACTGTGGGTTCCGGCGTCGGCGTCGGTGAGGGCGAGGGCGCAGCTGAACGCTCCCGACGGATCGGCCGTGGTGGTGCATCCGGAGCCGCTTGCCGGGGTGGGCGAGAGCGAGACGACCACCGGCGAACCCGGGAATGCCGTGCCGGACACCACCTGCGCGGCGTCGGTTGTGACCAGGCCGGCGGCTTCTGCCGGCGACAGCACAGGAGGGTTCAGAAACCCGACCGCGAAAGTCATGGAGTCACCGAGGCCGCTGGAGATGGTCGCGTCACCGGAGAAGTCGGGAGCGGAGGTGATGGTGCACTGCCACGACCCGTCGCCAAGCGACCCCGTGGTGCAGAGGGTGCCGCCCGGCAGAGTCACCGTCACCGCAACGCCGGGCTCGGCCTGGCCCGCGATCAGCACGTCGAAGGCCGTGTCAGAGGAGGAGTAGAACACCGTACCCGCGTCGGCAGGAGTCGTGACGCTGAGCACGCCGGCGGCGTGCGAGGCCCCGGCCGAAGCGAGGCCGAACGCGGAGAACACCAGCACAGCGATTGTCGCGGCACCCAGCTTTGTGACCCGCCAGCGCGTGTTCATGGGTCATATTCTACGGCATTCGAGGTTCGAATTCGACAAAATCTCACCTGATTTCGGCCCACCTTTAGACTGTGCACATGGGCATACTCGCAACCGTCTTCGTCGCCATCGCCGCGCTGCTGCACATCTACATTTTCGTCATGGAGAGCATCCAATGGCGCCAACCTGCCATCTGGAAACGTTTCGGCCTGACCAGCCAAGCCGATGCCGACACCACGGCTCCGCTGGCCTACAACCAGGGCTTCTACAACCTGTTTCTGGCAGTGGGCGCTGCGGTGGGTCTCGTGTTGTACTACACGGCGGCGCGTGAGGCGGGGTTCACGCTCGCCGTCTTCACGATGGCCTCGATCGTGCTCGCAGCACTGGTGCTGCTCTCGACGGGGCGCGAGCGCCTGCGCTCAGCCGCACTTCAGGGCACTCCCGCGCTGCTGGGGCTCGTCTTCCTGCTCATCGCGGGCTGAGGCCCCAGCTGGTCGACGCCCCAGCTGGCTGCGGCCCAGCAGGCTGAGGCCCCGGCTGTTCAGCTGTTAGGCGCGCCCGCGAATGTAACGCACGAGCGCTGCGATGATGCCGATCAGCAAGACAGCGATGCCGATGTAGATGAGCACCTCGGCCGCCTTCACCGCCACACCGAAGACGAGAAGAATGATTCCTACAATGATGATTCCGATGAAAATTCCCATGCGTTTATTATCGAACCGGCTGCGAATTGCGCGCGGGTGGTTGCCAGAGCCGATGGCTGCCGATATGGTGCGCGGGTGAGTGCGGCGACGGCGGGGCATCCGGAGTCCACCCCCGGCATCGATGTCTCCGACAGCCGCGGCAGAACAGGGCTCGACCAGGTCGGCCGAGGCCTCACCGGCAACCCCGACGTGATCGTGCGAGACGTACGGCTGCTCTCGTCGAACTGGTTCGTGCTGCGCGCAACGACGTTCGACTTTCGCCACCGCGACGGCCACTGGAGCACAGAAGACCGCGAAACCTACGACCGTGGCGACGGCGCCACCGTTCTGCTCTACAACACCGAGCAGAATACGGTGTTGCTGACCCGCCAGTTTCGTTTTCCTGCGTACGTCAACGGCCATCCCGACGGAAACCTTGTCGAAGCGCCGGCGGGTCTGCTCGACGACGACGACCCGCTCGCGGCCATCGAACGCGAGACGGCCGAAGAGACCGGGTACACCATCTCTGACGCGGCGCATCTGTTCGACCTCTTCATGAGTCCCGGCTCTGTCACGGAGAAGCTGCACTTCTTCGCGGCCCGGTACAGCGCGGCAACACTCACCGGCGCGGGCGGCGGGCTCGCGGGCGAAGGCGAAGACATTGAGAACGTCGAACTCGACTTCACAGAGGCGCTCGCAGCCATCGGCACGACCATTGTCGACGCTAAGACCGTCATTCTGCTGCAGTGGGCCGACCGCACCGGGCTCCTCGAGGCGCGCTGACCGATGCAGCAACCGGCTCTGGATGCCCTGCTCACCCGCATCCGCATCCGCACCGACACAGCCGCACCGAGGCCCACCACCGCCTTCACTGACGCAGTGGTGCTCGTCGACGGCCGCTCCGGCTCGGGCAAGACCGACCTGGCCACCGAGCTCGCCGCCGCGTGGCCCGCACCCGTCACCCTCGTTCACCTCGACGACATCTACCCCGGCTGGCAGGGTCTCGACGCCGCCAGCCGCCACATTCACGATGAACTGCTGGCGAGCGACCAGCCACGCTGGCAGCGCCACGACTGGGTGGCGGGAAGGGCCGCGGAATGGGCATCCGTCGACCCGAACCGCGCGCTCATCATCGAGGGGATGGGTAGCCTGAGCCGTCAGAATGCCGCGCTCGCCACATTCACGATCTGGGTCGAACTCGACGACAGCGAGCGGAAACGCCGCGCTCTGGCCCGCGATGGCTCCGCCTACGAACCGTACTGGGACGAGTGGGCGGCACACGAGCTCGCGTTCATCGCCCGCGAGCAGCCAGCTCGGCTCGCCGATCTCGTGCTCGAGCGCTAGCGCTAGAGAGAACCCGCAGCGCCCTCGATACCGAGAGTCGACGCGAGTGCCAGCGCCACGCTCTTCTGCCGCGCCTCGATCGACTGCCCCATCGCCCGCGCAAGCGCCGGATGCTCGACGATCAGCCGGTCGACAACGTCTGCGGGTATGCGCATCACCGTGATCGTGCCCTCGGCCGTCGCGGCGGTCTGCTCGACCTCACGACTGAGCGAGAGCAGGCCGAACACGTCGCCGCGTTCGAGCCGCTCAACGTTCACCGGGCCCACCAGCGTGGGAACAGACAGCTGAACGTGCCCGTCGAGAACGAGCCGGAATGCATCCGGAATTCTGCGCGCCGGCAGCACCATCTCGCCGTGGCCGTACCGCTCGAGCCGGCACCGCTCGGTCATCCACGAGAAGTCGCCCGGGCCCAGCCGCAGAACAGTGGTCACATACGCGAGCGCCTCGGCCAGCCGTTCGGGTTCGGCAATGGGGTCGGTCGTGTCGCCGTCGAGCGCCAGCCCTTCGCGCCTGGCCGCATACCAGAGCCACGCGAGAAAGAGAGCGGATGCCCCGGCCTCAGCCGCTGGGCCCGAGACCGGTATCGAAATCGAGTAGGTGGCCGCACCCGCATACGATGCCTCGATCGACTCCCCCGGCGTGCGCATCGGAAGCCCCGACGCCACCTTCTGCATCAGGTCGATGACCTGGTGCGGTGGGTCGTCAGTTGAGAACTTCACCGTCGAGGTCGCCATGAATGACCCGGGCGCCTCGCTCAGGTTCGTGAATGACGCCCCAGCGAGCGTGGCGTTCGGCACGATCTGAATGCCATTGCCCGTGTCGATGTGAACTGCGCGCCAGTTCACGCCGACCACCCGGCCCACGACCTTGCCGGTGTCGAGCCAGTCACCGAGTTTGAAGGGCTGTTCGAACAGCAGCAGGAGCCCCGAGATGATCGAACCCACGGCCGTCTGCAGCGCCAGGCCGATGACGATCGACGTCACGCCCAGCGCGGTGATGAGCCCGCCGATGTCGGCATCCCACACCCAGGAGAACAGCAGCGCCAGGCCCACCAAAATCAGCCCGAGCCGGGCCAGATCGATGAAGATCGACGGCAGCCGCTCGCGCCAGCTGCCCTCCTCCGGGTTGCCGAACAGCACCACGTTCACGCTCGACAGCAACAGCAGAATCACGAGGAACCCGAAGAGCGTGGCGACCACGCGAACCCAGGTGAACTCGACGTTCTGGTGATTTGCCAGACTGAGCAGGCCGAGCAGTGCTCCCACCGGTAGTACGAGGTTGCGCAGCAGCCGCACGGGTTTTGCGGCCGGGTGCCCGCGCCGAACCAGAAACGCCAGAACCTCGGTGAGAATCACCAGGAGAACCGGGAGTCCGACGGCAATCGTCACGGCGAGCGCGAACCAGGGCTGATTCCAGATGGCGATCACGGCGCGCTACTTGATCTGCCAGACGGTCTGCGAACCGTCGGCGGTGTCGATGGTTGCGGCTTCGACGAAGACGACGGCGTCGTGCATCCGGTCTCGTACGCTCTGGCTCACGAAGATGCCAGCCGCACCCGAGACCTGCTGCACGCGGTTCGCGAGGTTCACGGCGTCACCCCACATGTCATAGGCGAGGCTCGAGCGGCCGACGAGCCCGCTGCTCACCGTGCCTGCATCGATACCGATGCGCAGGCTCAGGTTCGTTGAGTGTTGGGCGTTGAACCGTTCGATGATCTTACGGATCTCGAGCGAGAACTCGACCATGCGCCGAATGTTGTCGACCCGGGGAACGCCGAGCCCGCAGCTCGCCAGATACCCCTCGCGTAGTGTTCTGACGCTCTCGACGCCCATGCGAGCGGCAGCCTCGTCGAAGCTGGCCACGATGGTGTTCAGCGTCGCCAGCTCTTTCTCGGGGTCGACACCGGCCGCGTAGGCGTCATAGCCGATGAGGTCAGCGAACAGCACCGAGACGTCGTGATGCACGTCGGTGATGGTCTCCTGGCCCTCTTTGTACCGTTTGGCGACGTCATCGGGCATCAGTGTGCGCAAGAGCTTTTCGTTCTCGTCTGTCTGTTCGTCGATCAGCGCCTGCTTGATGCGCAGCGAGCGCGACATGTCATTGAATGCGTTGCCGAGATCGCCGAACTCGTCGCGGGCACCCTGCGGCACCTCGACAGAGAGATCGCCTCCCGTCACCTGGCGCACGGCTCCGACGAGGCGCCGCACCGGCCGCACGAACACCTGAGCCAAGATCAGCGAGAGCAGCGAAACGACCAGGATGAGGGCGATGATGGCGAAGACCAGATTACGCGTGAAGTCATTCACTGCGGCGAAGGCTTCGCTGGTGTCGATGCGCGCCACGATCACCCACTGCAGGCCAGAGATGTTCAATGGCGCGTACGCCACGATGCTCTCGGTGCCCAGATAGCTGGTGGTGATGTCGGTGCCGGTCTCCCCCGCCAAGGCCCGTTGCACAGGAGCGGTGCGTACCGGCTGCAGCAGGGTGCTGCCCTTCACCTCGACCTCCCGCGCTGCCACATCTGGAGCGGTACCGGCTGAGATGACGTCTTTCTGAAACTGGTCGGGGTTCTCGATGAGCTGACGTGACACAGAACGCATCAGCTGGTCGGGGCCGGCAAGGTAGGTCTCGCCTGTCTCGCCGAGGCCATCGGATGCCCACCCGTTGTTCGCCGTCATGATGGCGTTGATCGAAGCGATCGACAGCTGAAACGCCATCACCCCGGTGACCTTGCCCTTCTCCCCCACGGGCGACATGATCCACGCAGCGGGGGCCCCCAGCGACGGCTGGTACCGCTCGAAATCGGTGATCTTCACGAAATCGACTTGGTTCGAGTTCAGCGTCTCGTTGTACCCACTCGCAAGCACGGTTCCCTTATAAGGGCCCGTCTGAACGTTGGTGCCCAGCTCAACCCCTTTGTAGGCCGAGTAGACGACGTTGCCTGTTGTGTCGAGCAGCAGGGCGTCTTCGTAGCCGAAACGAGTGATGATCTCCCGAAAATAGTCCTGGTACTCGTTGTTCGCAGCCGACCAGGCGCTGCCGTCGCCCGCATCGTCTTTCGCGAGCGTGGCCGTGTAGTCGAGCGACGGATTCGTGTAGTGGTACTGCAGGTAGCGCGCCGCCGGCGACGTCGGGTCGAACGCGGTGGGGTCTGTCTGCAGCCCAGAGCGCGCGGTGAGTTCAGGAGCGAACGTCTTCGTGTAGATCGAGTCGACCGCAGCGTTCTGCTCGGTCGTCAGCTGCGACGACTGAAGGGCGTCGAAGCCCGCACTGAAGGCTGTCACGGCGTTGATCGCCGTTGTTCCCCGCGAGTAGACGACCTGCGAATCCTCAGTGTTCTTCACGTAGTTCGTGATCTCGCGCGCCCGAGACTCGCGCGTCTCGGTGAGCTTCGAGTACGCGGCATCCCGCAGCGAATCGCTGCCCGACACGTACCCCACGATGCCCACCACCAACGACGAGCCGATGCTCACGCCCAACAGCATGACCAGCAGCTTCGACTGGATGCTGAACCCGGGCTTGCGCGCTCCCGCTGACACTCTCATACTGAACCGGTTCGCCACAGCGACCCTTTCCCCCACCCCCGCGCACCTCCGCGCACACGTGCCTGCGCGGTGGAGTCCCTCCTCCAGCGGTACACCTCTGATTATGTACCCCCAGGCGACTGTGCCTCGTTCGGGGGTGCCATTTTAGCTTGTCAGTCACTCGTTTGCGGGGCGTTCTCTGCTCGGCAGCCGACGTGCCACCGCCTCTAGCGACGTCGTTTCGCTCGCGCCGCGAATTCGTCGAGGGCGGTCAATACTTCGCGTGCCTCGTAGACACGATTTCGCATTCCGGCGCTCATCTGGGTGAGGATGCCGTCGGCAACCAGTCGATCGATACCGTTCTGCGCATTCCTCGAATCAATGCCGAGTTCGCCTGCGGCGAGGTTCGAGTCGATCACCGGTTGACGTTGGAGCACATCCAACAGTCGACGACCAGAGCTTCTCGCTCGCGCAGTCGTTGCCAGCTCCCAACGCGCACGCACCGTCGTCAGATCCGCCACGAGCTGGCGTCCGTTGACGATTGCGTCAGCTGACGCCCGAGCGAATGACTGGACGATCGGCTGCACATTGCCGAGGC
The DNA here is from genome assembly GCF_035018625.1 of Subtercola sp. RTI3. Lineage (NCBI taxonomy): Bacteria > Bacillati > Actinomycetota > Actinomycetes > Micrococcales > Microbacteriaceae > Subtercola > Subtercola sp. RTI3. The sequence continues at coordinate 18,923 of NZ_JASJXO010000041.1, forward strand.
GGTACTCAGTGAGGGCGGCGAAATACCCACGGGTGTCCTGCAGAAGACCCGCGGAGACAGGCACGGTGACATTCTGCGTGACTCCCAGTCGACGCAGCATCGCTTGCACGAGCGCGCGACCCGTTCGTCCGTTGCCATCGGTGAATGGATGGATGGTTTCGAACTGCGCATGCGCAATCGCGATCTGCACCAGCGCAGGCAGATCGGTGCGGCGAGCGAACTCGACAAGGTCGTCCATCAAGGCTCCGACTCGTTCGTGATGAGGCGTAACGAAGGATGCACCGTGTGGGCTATTGCCGAACCCGCCACCGATCCAGACCTGCTGCGTGCGCCAGCCGCCGGTATCCTCCGGCTGGTCATCACGCAGGATTTCTGCCTGCATAGCGACGATTGTCGACCCGTCCAACTGCTCGGCCATCTCGATCGCGGCTTCCATCGCCCGCACGTTGCCGATGATCAACCGGGAGTTCCGACCCGCGCTTCGCCCGAGTTCGGCCAAAGCAATGTTCTTGGCTGACGCCGTGAGCTGCTCGATCTCAGAACTGGCCGCGCTCTCGCTGCGAAGAAGAATTGCCGAGAACGGTGCGGCGATCGCGCCGACCTCACCATCGAATCGGCCAAGCTCGACGACGGCGTCTTCGGCCGCGATCATGGTGTCCATATCGAGGGCTGGCAACGCGAGCGTGGCGATAGACGGAGGTATGGAGGCCTGGTAGGGCCCTCTGGCTCGCAATGCCGCTCGACGGGACTGACCAGCGGTGTCATGACTTTCCCAAGGACGCTGCTCGAAGGTGACGGCAGGCCACGATGAGGCGGCGTCAGCACCTGTTGCATTCATCGTCATGAGAACACCTTACCGATGGTTATCGCCATAACCATCGGTACAGCGGCACCGAGAGGATGCTTACGACACCTGCGCAGAACGCGAACGGTGCCCCTGGAGGGACTCGAACCCCCAACCTAATCCTTAGGACGGACTTGCTCTTCCATTGAGCTACAGAGGCTGACCGCACGAGTTTACAGCCCCACCACCGGGGTTCAGCAATCGCACGGGTTCACGAAATGCCGACGCCGCACCCCCCGAACGCGCGTAGGTGCTGTTAGACAGAAGACTCCATGAAGACTTCATACCCGCCCAGGCGTGGCCTGGCAGAGCGATCGCGCCTCCTCGCAGTGGGGTTGATGGTCATTGTCGTCACCGCCGTGAGCACCGTGCTCGGTGCCCCGGCCGCCTATGCGACCGACTACCCCAGCTGGGCCGACGTTCAAGCGGCGCGAGCAAGCGAGTCGGCGAAGGCCGGCGAGGTCGCCTCGATCACCGCACTGATCGCCGATCTGCAGGCGAAGGCGGTGGCCGCACAGGCACTCGTTCAGCAGCGCACAGCTGAAGACGACGTGGCCGAAGCGGCACTCGCCGCTGGGCAGAGCAAGGCCGACGCCCTTGCGGCAAGCGCGGCCACATGGAAGACGAAGGCCGACACTTCCAGCCGCCAGGCCGCCCTCATCGCGGCCCAGTTCGCACGCGCGGGCGGCGGCAACAACATCACGAGCCTGCTGCTCGGCAGCGACTCAGCGCAGGCCAACAATCTGTTGTCGCAGCTCAGTTCGATGGGCAAGCTCAGCGAAACCATCACGGGCATCTACAACCAGGCCAAGCAAGACGCGAACACCGCTCAGTCGATCGCCGAGCAGGCGGCGGTGGCGAAGGATGCCCTGGTGGGCCTCGCAGCGGCCGCACAAGCCGCGCTGCAGCAGGCCGCCCAGGCCCAGCAAGACATGATCGCCGCCCTGAACGAGCAGACCGCTCACGAGGGCGAGCTGCAGGCTCAGCTCGCTAGCCTGCAGAGCAACGTCGCGACCACAGAACAGCAGTACCAGGCAGGAGTCGCTGCGGCTGCTGCTGCAGCGGCTGCGGCAGCAGCAGCGGCCGCAGCGGCCGCCGCCGCTGCGCGCGGAAGCGGCGGCGTGAGCATCGGCCCCGTCTCCTCCGACGCCCAGGCCCTCGCCGAAGAGCTGATGGGCTACGTTTCGGCGGGCCGTTTTCACGGGTCGAGCCCCGACCACATCTTCGAGATCGCGTGGATCGCCCAGGGTAAGTCGGTGGCGAACTGCGGCATCGACGTGGTGATTCTGCAGGCGATGGTCACCGCGGTGCGCACGTTCGGAAGCGCTGGCGTCAGCGACATCAGCCGCCGCTGCACAGGCCAGATCGAGGGCGCCGGCGTCTTGTCGGCCCACTACCGCAACGGCGGCGGGCACGCGGTCGACTTCACCTCGGTGGGCGGCAACGCACTGAACGGCTCGAACAACGCGTCGCTCAGCCTGATTCGCGCACTCGACCCGATCATGCCGTACGGCTCGGGTCTCGGCCAGCGCAACTGCCGCGTCTCTGCCGGAAGCGAGATCGGCCTGAAGAACTTCAGCGACTTCTACGACACCTGCGACCACCTGCACGTCGACGACTTCTAGCCCGTCACGACACCCGCCGAAAGAAGCCCAGCCCCGCCGCCCCCGCGGTGATGCTGGGCTTCTTTCGTCGCACGTTCTATGCCTCCACAAAATTTTGTGTGCGAAACGCCGGTGTGTTGCTACTGTTAACGCTGTTGTTGGTGTTATAGAGGTTACTCATGTGACTGCTGTGACAAACGTGAACAGTCTCGAGGATCTATGAAGTCGACCCACCGCCGTGCATCCGGTGCCGGCGCGCCAGCTTCGGCCCAGGCCTCTCGCCGCTTCGCCGCACCGCTTCGCCTGCTCATCGTGACCTCGGCCGTCGCTGCGTTGGTCGCTGCCGGCAGCATTACGGGCGGCAGCCCCGTCTTCGCTGCGAACTATCCGAGCTGGAACGACGTTCTCGCCGCACGCAGCAACGAAACCGCCAAGCAGGCAGAGATCGGCCAGCTGCAGTCACTCATCTCCGGCCTGGCGTCTGAGGTCGAAGCAGCACAAGCCGTGGCCGACCAGCGGTGGGCAGCCAATCAGGCGGCACAGGATGCACTGGCCACCGGTAAGGTGAAGGCCGACCAGCTCAAACTGCAGTCGGCCGAGGCCGCGACGAAGGCCGACACTTCGCGCAAGCAGGCCAGCGCCCTCACCGCGCAGTTCGCCCGCTCGGCGGGATCAGATCTCTCGATGCAACTGCTCGTGGGCGGCCAGAAGAGCAGCGACCTGCTCTACCAGCTCGGCGCCATGAGCAAGTTGAGCGAGACCTCGAAGAAGATCTTCGACGCAGCCACTCAAGACGCTAACTCAGCCACCTCGCTGAGCGCACAGGCCGATGCAGCCGAACGAGCCCTCAGTAGCCTCGCGGATGCCGCACAGGCGTCGCTGACCGACGCCGTTGCCGCGCAGCAGAGTGTCAAGTCGGCGTTACTCGAACAAGAAAACCACCAGGCCGAGATGACGGTTCAACTCGCTGCTCTCACGACGGGAGCGCTCACGACCGAGGCCGACTACAACGCGGGCGTGGCCGCCGAGAAACAGCGTCAGCTCGAGGCCGAGCAGGCCGCCGCAGCGGCAGCAGCCGCACAGGCGCAGGCCGACGCCGCAGCCGCCGCCGCGAAACAGAGCGCGGCAGCCAGTTCGGGCGGGTCGAGCAGCACGGGCAACAGTGGGTCGAGCAGCTCGATCGGATCGAGCAGCTCGGGTTCAGCATCCGGAACCGGCTCGAGCAGCAGCGGCAGCAGCTCGCCCGCGCCCGTCAACGACGCTCCCACCCAGCAGTTCAACGGCGCAGCGGTCGTGGCGTACGCCCAGCAATACGTGGGCGTCGTGCCCTACGGCTGGGGCGCGAACCCCAACGACAGCTTCGGCTGCGACGGCCTCACCCAGTGGGTGTACGGCCACTTCGGCGTCACGCTGCCTCGCCTCGTGAGCGCGCAGACGGCCATGGGCGTTCGCGTCTCATCGTCTGAGGTGCGCGCCGGCGACCTCGTCGTGTGGCCGAACGCGCACGTCGGAATCTACGACGGGCACGGCGGCGTGATCCACTCGCCCGACTGGGGCCGCTATGTGGAACACAACCCTGGGCTCTGGGGCAGCTACATCTTCATTCGCATCGTCTAGCAGCGAACTGGAGCAGGGCTCACGCAGCCGGTTCGAGGTAGTTCTCCCACTCGGGGAGCGCGCGCTCGACGCCGCGCACGAACCACCCGGCGTGATGCGGCATGCGTGGAACCATGCGCAGCGACCAGCCGATCTCTGCCAGCGTGCGATCACTCTTCTTGTTGTTGCACTTCAGGCAGCAGGCCACGAGGTTCTCCCACGTGTCTTTGCCCCCGCGCGAACGCGGCTGAACATGATCGATTGTGGTGGCGGATGCCCCGCAGTAGCCGCAGCGCTGGTTGTCACGGCGCAGCACTCCGCGCCGACTCACCGGCACCTGCCTCGACGACGGAACCTTCACGTACCGCGTGAGCAAGATGACCGACGGGCGATCGTACGCCCCCGATGACGCCCACACCGGGTCGTCTTCGTCGCTTTCGACGATTCTCGCTTTCTCATTCATGACGAGCACAAGGGCCCGCCGAAACGAGACAACACCCAGCGGTTCGTAGCCCGCGTTCAAAACCAGCGTTCGCATTTTCTCCCTTTCGCAACCCCTGGTCGGCTACCAGGAGGTTCGATTTCGCCGCTACATTCGAGAGGCTTGCGGGTGGGCCGGGGCAACAAAAAAGGGCGTCGTCACAGTGACAACGCCCTTTCTGCACGCACACGTGTGCGCACAGAGGGTATCTGATGCAGGCCGCTGAGTATTCGCGCGCGAAAGAGGCGGTCATCCGTGGTGGGGATGTTGCCTCTGGCGGTCACGAACGCTCCCGAAGTCTCGAGCAATAGCAGTGCATGAAGGCTAACAAACCTAGCCCGAAAACGCATGCGACTGCGGCATCGATTGAGCAGACTGTAACCGACTGTTCACAATTGGCTCGTCAGCCAGCCAGTCAGTCAGTCAGCTAATCAGAGAGCAGGGAGTCGCCTCTGGCGCTGATGAAGTCGACGTGGTCGTGGCTGCAGGTGTCTTCGAACTCCGAGAGGTTGACGAAGCCCGAACCGGATGACCGGCATTCGCTCTGGCCCACATTGGTGTTCGGCGGCACGAGCGGGTCGAGCAGATGCAGCAGCTTCAGCGAGTCGGAGTCAGCGCCGGTGAGACCGTGACCGTTGAGAATGTAGAAGTCGACCGCGTGGCCGCCGCCATTGCGATAGTGCGGAGACATCGTTCCCGCGCCCTCGATCTGGCCGGTGCAGAGGCGGTTGATATCACTCACACCCACCTTCGAGAAATTGTCGATGGCCACCTTGATGGTCTGCAGCACGCGGTAGTCGACGCCGCAGCCCGGAACGACCTGGCCCTCGGCAAGGTATCGAATCTCGGCGATGTGGTCGGGCTTCGACCCGACCAGCTGGCCCGAGGCGACCGCATCCATCAGCTGACCAGCCAATGCCTGCACCTGGGGAGAGACGACCGACGGGTAGGCGGTCGCCGTGACGGCGCTGTTCGAGGAGAGCCTCAGCGTCGCAGCCGACGCGGCGGCCGCTGCAGCAGCCGCCGCTTTGGCTGCGGCTGCCTTCTGGGCGGCGAGGTCTGACTCGCTGGGAGCCTGGTAGTTGTCGCGACCGACGATCGCCGCGGTGAGGCCACTGCTGCTGGCCAGCGTCTGCTCTCCGGTGACCAGCGCTGCAGAATCTTCGATCGGGGTGAAGGCACTCGCCGTGCTGAAGGCGTAGGCGGGCAGCGCCATCGTGGCGATGAGCCCGACGGCGAGTGTCATAACCACTGCGCGGGCGGCACGGGTCTTGGGTGAGGCGGCCGACGGGCGGCGGCCCGACCTGGCGCCGTCGACCAGACCGACTCCGCCGGCTGAACCGGCACGGGCGACAGAGCCGACACGGGTGACGACGGCGCCGAAGCGCTCACGCGCGGCAGCACGCCGGGCGGCGGCGCGTGCGGTTCCGGCACGAACAACCACCCGGCGCACAGGAACCGCCGCGGGGTCGACGAGCGCAGGCTCCTTCATCGGCTGCTGCTCGAAAGGTTGCTGCTGCTCGAGAGGCTGCGCGTGCTCGAGCGATTGCTGCTCGAGAGGCTCGACCACCATCGCTTCGACCTGCAGCGGCTTCTCGGCGGCAACAGGCAGCGAGTCGACGGGCAACGACACGGGTGACGACACCGGGCCGGAGACAGCAGCCGCAGCAGCTGTATTCGCAGCGGCAGCAGCCAGCAACTCGGCAATGGTGTGCGGCTGGCTGGGTGTCACACGCGAAACACTCATCTCGGCCACAGCACCGTCGGCGTTGACGGATGAGGCTCCAGCCGCGGCCTTCGCCTCGGCTGCCTGCCGCTCCCACTCCCGGCGCTCACGCCGGGAGGATGCGGTTACCGACATGACAGGCTCGACTTACTTGATACCGAGGCGTACGTAGTAGAAGCTGCCCCACTGCGGGCGGAATTCGACGTAACGGCCCCAGTCGGGCGAGTCGATCATCTTGCCGTTGCCGGCGTAGATGCCCACGTGGCCGATCGAGTAGATCATCAGGTCGCCCGGCTGTGCGTCGGCAGCTGAAATACGGGTTCCGGCTGCGGCCTGAGCGCTCACGGTGCGCGGGATGTTGATTCCGAACTGCTTGAAGACGTACTGGGTGAGCCCGTCGCAGCCGAAGCTCGTGTCGGGGCTGGCACCGGCACCGTAGGGCACCACGCCGACGAACTGCATGGCGTAGTCGACGACGGCCTGGCCGCTGTACGGGCCCGAGGGCGGGTTGAAGGCAGCCGTGCTCGCGGAGGTGGCGCCGGCGACCGAGGCGGTAGAGGTGGTGTTCGACACCGTGGCCACCTTGAGGGCGGCGGCCTGAGCCACGGCGGCAGCCTGGGCTGCAGCAGCAACCTCAGCCGCGGCCTTGGCGGCGGCAGCGAGGTCGTCTTTGGTCGGAGCCTTGTAGTTGTCGCGGCTGACGGCGGCGTCAGCGGCCGATGCGTCGACAGAGAGTGTCTGCTGGCCGGCCTCGATCGACTTGGTCGACGCGCTCGGGTCGAAGGCACCGTGCGTGCTGAACGCGTAGGCGGGCAGTGCCATCGTGGCGACGAGGGCTGCGGCAGCCGTCATGACGACGGTGCTGGCGATGCCGCGCTTGGTGGGGCGCCTGAAACGCGGCTTGGCGTGAGAGGTCTCGCGTACTGCAGGGGTGTTCGGGTTGTGCTTCGGCTCGGGTGAACCAAGCGATTTGCTCGAAAGGGGCAAAGTTTATTCCTCCGACACATCGCAGGGCACGAGTGCTCTGCCCGGCTCTGACGGTTCTGGGGGCAGGGTAGTGCCGCCAGGAAAGAGCCGGTTCATGTGTCTTGATTTGGGTCGTGGGGCCGGGAAGCGGTCATTCGGACTTCACCGAGAATACGTGAGACCCCGCGATTTGTCACCTCAAAACGGCTTAAAGCAACAAATTGGTAACGAACTTATGAATGTCAGATGCCCACGAAGATGTGGCTGGCGACTTCATTCGGCAATTCGAGGCCCTGCGAGAACCCCTCGACTTCGACGAGAACGTATGAACCAGCCGAGGAGAATGCAGCCGAATTGCCGGGCACGACGCCCGACTGCTTGAGCTGCAACAGCAGTTCTGGGTCGACCTGCGCCGGTTCACCCAGGCGCCGGATGATCTTGGTCTGCGGCCCCACAGCGCCGTGCACCAGCGTGACGATGTTGACCACTCCCCGGGTGAACGGAACCGCCTCGGTGTCACCGAGTTCTTCGAGGCCCGGAATGGGGTTGCCATAGGGCGACTCGGTGGGATGGTCGAGCATCTCGAGTATGCGGCGCTCGACCTGCTCGCTCATCACGTGCTCCCAGCGGCAGGCTTCTTCGTGTACGAACTCCCAGTCGAGGCCGATCACGTCACTCAGCAGCCGTTCGGCCAACCGGTGCTTGCGCATGACGTGAACCGCTTTGCGCCGACCGATCTCTGTCAGCTCGAGGTGGCGATCGTTCGAGACGATCACGAGCCCGTCGCGCTCCATGCGACCCACCGTCTGCGAGACCGTCGGCCCCGAGTGCCCGAGCCGCTCTGAGATGCGGGCGCGGAGAGGCACGATGTTCTCCTCCTCGAGTTCGAGAATCGTTCGGAGGTACATCTCAGTGGTGTCGATCAAATCCGCCAACGGCCGCTCCTTGCTTCACTGCGCACGTGTGGCTCAAGCCTACTGGCGAACAGTGTGAGGGCGGCACCCGCCGGAAGAGCGCGCCGTGGGCGCTTCGATACACTTGTTTTCATGCCCGAATTGCAGATTCCCCGCTCCCTCCTGCCCGCTGATGGTCGCTTCGGTTGCGGCCCGTCGAAGATCAGGGCTGAGCAATTGACCCACCTCACGGTTCGCGGGGCATCCATTCTCGGTACCTCGCACCGCCAGGCGCCGGTGAAGAACCTCGTCGGGGCTGTGCGCTCGGGCCTGGCAGAGCTCTTCCGTATTCCTGAAGGCTATGAGGTCGTGCTCGGCAACGGCGGTTCCACCGCCTTCTGGGACGCGGCGGCGTTCTCGCTCATCGAGAACCGCAGCGAGCACCTCACGTTCGGTGAGTTCGGGGCGAAGTTCGCCGTGGCTGCGGGCGCTCCCTTTCTCACGGCACCGCACGTCATCGCAGCAGATGCGGGCTCGCGCAGCGAGATCGAGGTTCTCGAGGGCATCGACGTGTACGCCTGGCCCCACAACGAGACCAGCACCGGCGTCATGGCCCCCGTCACGCGCGTGCACGGCGACACGGGCGCACTCACCGTGGTCGACGCCACCAGCGCGGCCGGCGGCATCGACTTCGACGCGGCCGAGGCCGACGTCTACTACTTCGCCCCCCAGAAGAACTTTGCGAGCGACGGCGGCATCTGGTTCGCCCTCTTCTCGCCCGCGGCCATCGAGCGTGTCGAGCGCATCGCGGCATCGGGCCGGTACATTCCCGAGTTCTTGAGCATCAAGAACGCGATCGACAACTCGCGCCTGAACCAGACGTTGAACACCCCCGCACTCAGCACGCTGCTGCTGATGCAGAGCCAGGTCGACTGGATGAACGCCGAAGGCGGCCTCGCGTGGGCCTCCGCTCGCACCACCGAGTCGTCGTCGGCTCTCTACGACTGGGCTGAGGCCTCGTCGTTCGCAACTCCGTTCGTGAGCAATCCGGCGCACCGTTCGCAGGTCGTCGCCACCATCGATTTCGACGACAACATCGACGCGGCAGCAGTGGCGAAGGCTCTCCGCGCGAACGGCATCGTCGACACCGAGCCGTACCGCAAACTTGGCCGCAACCAACTGCGTGTCGCTACCTTCGTGGCCATCGAGCCTGACGACGTGCGCTCGCTCATCTCCTCGATCGAGTACGTGGTCGAGAACCTCTGACCTTCGTGCTGTGTGGTGCTGCGATGCACTCTGCAGCACCGCGGTGAATCGACGAAGCGCCCGTCACTCGAGCTGAGTGCCGGGCGCTTCGTCGTTGGTGCTAGGGTGAGGCTCAATACGAGCGGTCAGCCTCGGAGTCATCGTCGAACGGCGCATCGCCGAACTCGTCGCCGAACTCCGCGTCTCCGCCCGAAGCGAGGTGCGCTTCGCTCAGCTCGTCGGCATCGTCGTCAGTGGAGATGAGCCGGCCAGAGTCGAGTTCGCCGGCGTCGAGCCCGTCGATGTCGAGACCCTCTTCGGCGATGGTGTCGATGTCGATGCCGTCGCGGTCACGACGGAGGCCGATGCTGGCAGCGACGGCAGTTTCGTCGTCGTCATCATCGTCGTCGTCGTCGTCGTCGTCGTCGTCGTCAGACTCATCGTCATCGGACTCGTTATCGTCAGACTCGTCGTCAGCGAACCCATCCCGCGCCTGGCCCGAGTCGTCATCACTGTCGTCGGCGCTGTCGTCATCGCTGTCGTCATCGTCGTCGAACTCGTTCTCGGAGTCGTCGATCAGAGCGTCAGAGGTGAGGCGATCGGCCCACGGAATCCACGCCGGCGACAGAATCGACGTGTCACCGGGCTGCATCTCGACCTCGAGAACCGTGGGCTCGTCAGTGTCGCTCGCGCGGGCAAGAGTCGCCACCCAGTGCCAGTCGGGGTAGCCCGCGAGTTTCGACTCGAACAGCAGGCTCAGAACACGCTCACCTTCGACGAGGTGGCCGATCACCTCGCCGATGGAATCGGCCGGGGTTATCTCGGCGAGAGCGGCCCGAGCCTGGTCGACCGCGGCGAGCAGCTGTGGGTCTGCTTCATAGACGGTCTCGACTCCAGAGACGGTCTCGACTTCATCGACGGTCTCGACTTCATCGACGGTCTCGAGGCTCGCGCCTGAGCCCGCACCGGCGTCGACGCCGGCGCGATCGCCGTCGGATGCGACCGCGTCGGCGACCAGCTCGTTGTCAGCCAACTCTACGCATCCAGTTCGTCGGCGACCTTGCGCAGCAGCGCAGCGATCTTGCGGCTGTGGCTGGCTTCGGGGTAGCGGCCCCGCTTCAGGTTCGTGCCGATGCCATCGAGCACCTTCACGAGGTCTTCGATGATGACGGCCATGTCGTCGGCCGGCTTGCGGCTCAGCTTCACCATGCTCGGCGGGGCTTCGAGCACCCGAACCGAGAGCGCCTGCACCCCGCGCTTGCCGTCGGCGATACCGAACTCGAGTTTGGTGCCGGCTTTGACGCTGGCCCCAGCGGGCAGCGCCGACGCGTGCAGAAAGACCTCCTGGCCGTCATCTGAGCTGATGAAGCCGAAGCCCTTCTCGTCGTCGTAGAACTTAACCTTGCCGGTAGGCATTGTGAATCTCCTCGTGTGTTTTGCCGGAATATTGCGCTCCGACCACAGGTAAGCCTATTAGCTTGCCGACGTGGCCGTATTGTTAGGTGCGTGACCGAGACAAATACTCCTGCAATTAAGAGGAGCCAGCGCATTTTGGCTTATATGGTCGCGAGCGCTGCCGGCCTCTCTATCCTCTGCTTCATCGCGGTGATCATCGGCACGGGGGTCGGTGTGCGCAACTTCGGCGTCGGGGTGTGGCCCATTGTGGTGGTGCTGCCGATCTTCGGCTTCCCGTTGGCCATCGCCTTTCTCATCGCCTTGTTGATCGTCAACCTGGTTCGTCGCTCTCGCGAGGCTCGTAACTCAACATGAGTGACACGCTCGCTCTGGCCAGTCGGTTGCAGTCTGAGAGCGATGCCGCCCTCATCACGCTGCTCACCGGCCGTCACCTCTCGAAGCGAGACCTCCGCGACTTCTTCGACCTCGCCGACGCACTGCTGACGCCAGAGTCGGTTCAGGATGCCCTCTCCCGCCTCGATCGCCCCACTCTGGCCGCGATCGCGGCCGGCACCACCCCCCGCTCCTCGGCCTCGCCCGAACTGCTTCGAGCGTTCGCTGCCATGCTGCTCATCGACATCGACGGCGTGCTGAAGCCGTACGACGCCGTGGCCGCCGTTCTCGAGTCGTGGCCGGGCTCCTCGCTGCCCTCCCCCGCCGAGCTCGGCTCTGTCGAGGCGCCCAGAGCGGCAGCTCCGCCCAGCACACACACCCGGTCGAACACCGACCAGCTGTCGGCCGAACGCGCCTTCGAGACCACCGTCGCCGTCACGGAGGTCGTCAACGCACTGCACCTCTCCCCCGCACGCGAATTGGCCAAGGGCGGTCTCGCCGTGCCCGATGCGAAGCGGCTCGCTGCGGTCACCGGGTTCGAGCCAGACCAGATGAACGCCGTGCTGCGCGTTGCCGCGACCGCAGGCCTCGCCGTTCGCGACGGGTCGTCATGGTTCGCCTCCGCCGGTTCACGCGCCTGGCTGCTCACCCCGATGGCAGAGCGCTGGGGTGCGCTGGCCGGCTCATGGCTCGCCGAACTGCCCGAGTCGATCGTCGCCGTTCTCCGAACTCGAATCGACGCGGTGTGGGGCGAAAGCCTCGCCGCCTACTTGCGCTGGCTCTACCCGGCCGGCGGCGCTGCGCTCGACGCGCAGATAGCTGAGCTCGGCGACGATTCTGAACGGCTCGGCATCGCCATCGACGGCGTTGCGAGCAGCGCCGGCACGGCATTGCTCTGCGAGAGCGTGCAGGCCGCAGTCGCCCTCATCGCACCTCTGCTCCCGCCCGAAGTCGAAACGGTGTACCTGCAGCACGACCTCACGGTGGTGGCGGCCGGCCCGTTGCGGCCCGACATCGATTCCACGCTTCGAGCGATGGCGCAGCTGGAGAACCATTCCATTGCGTCGTCGTACCGCATCTCGGGGGGCTCCATCGCTCGAGCCCTGGGTGCGGGGTACACGGCGGCGGGCATCCGGAGCTTTCTCGGCAGCATATCGAGCACCGGTATCCCGCAGCCGCTCGACTACCTCATCTCGGAGTCGAGCGCTCGCTATGGGTTGCTGCGCGTCGGCACTCTCGACGACGCACCGGCCGCGGGCACCTATGTGCGCTCAGACGACGGTGAGCTTCTGCACACCATCGCCGTCGACCAGAACCTCGGCTCGCTGGGGCTGGTCTTCACCGAGAACAACCGTCTCACCAGTCATTTCAGTCTCGACACGGTCTACTGGATGCTCGTCGACGCTCGTTACCCCGTGATTGCCGAAGGCAGCCACGGTGACCCCGTGACCCTCGCGCGAATCCCCGTCGTCGTGCCCACTGCGCTGCCCTCGAACCGTCTCGTCGACGAACTCATCAACCGGCTGCGCGGCAGTGGTGTCAGCCCCGGTGTCGACACCGCCGAGGCGTGGCTGGTGCGCCAGCTCGATGTCGCGGTGAAGGCCAAAACGCCCGTGCTGGTCACCGTGCGACTGCCCAACGGCGACGAGGTCAGTTTTCCCGTCGTGCCCACCAGTGTGGCGAGCGGGCGCATGCGCGGAACCGACCAGAAGGCCGGCGTCGAGCGCACCCTGCCGCTGGCGAGCATCACACAGGTGCAGACGGTCAGCCCGGTCTCGTAGACCGAACCGTCAGAGCCCCGTCGCAGACACTCGCAACCACCATCAGACCGGCCAGCATCCAGTTTTCGCCGCGTAAGCTTGAGACTTATGCCTGACGGACCATTGATCGTTCAGAGTGACCGCACCGTACTGCTCGAGGTCGCGCATCCCGATGCCGGCACGGCGCGCCACGAGCTCGCCGTGTTCGCTGAACTCGAGCGAGCACCTGAGCACATCCACACCTACCGCATCACCCGGCTGGGGCTCTGGAACGCGCGGGCCGCCGGGCACACCGCCGAGGAGATTCTCGGCACCCTCGAGCGGTTCTCGAAGTTCGCCATTCCGCAGTCGGTCACCATCGACATCGCCGAGACGGTGGCACGCTACGGCCGCCTCGTCATCGAGCGGCTGCCCGACGGCACCCTCACACTGCGCGCCACCGACACGGCGGTGCTCGCCGAGATCGTGAAGGGCAAGCGCATCGCGCCGCTGCTGCCGTCGCGTATCGACGCCGAGACGTACGTCATCGAGCCCTGGGCCCGCGGCCAGCTGAAGCAAGAGCTGACCAAACTCGGCTGGCCCGCCGAAGATCACGCGGGCTACACCCCGGGCACTCCGCACGAGATCAGCCTGAACGAGAGCGGCTGGCACCTGCGCGACTACCAGCAGCAGGCCATCGACAACTTCTTCGAGCGCGGCTCGGGCGTCGTAGTGCTGCCGTGCGGCGCCGGCAAGACGCTGGTGGGCGCGGGCGCCATGGCGACGGCCAAGACCAACACGCTCATCCTCGTGACGAATACGGTGTCGGCGCGCCAGTGGCGAAGCGAGCTGCTGAAGCGCACCTCGTTGACCGAAGACGAGATCGGCGAGTACTCGGGGCAGGTGAAAGAGGTCAAACCGGTGACGATCGCCACGTACCAGATCCTCACCGCCAAACGTAAAGGTGCCTACGCCCACCTCGAGCTTCTGGATGCCCTCGACTGGGGCCTTGTCGTCTACGACGAGGTGCACCTGCTGCCGGCCCCCGTGTTCAAGCTCACCGCCGAGCTGCAGGCCCGGCGCCGACTCGGGCTGACGGCAACCCTCGTTCGGGAAGACGGGCGAGAGGGCGACGTCTTCAGCCTCATCGGCCCGAAGCGTTTCGACGCACCCTGGAAGGAGATCGAGGCGCAGGGCTACATCTCGCCCGCCGACTGCTTCGAGGTGCGCATCGACCTGCCGCAGAGCGAGCGGCTGGTCTACGCCGCCGCGAGCGACGACGAACGGTACCGGCTGGCCGCCACGGCCCCGGCGAAACTCGACGTGGTGAAGCAGCTGGTGGCGAAACACGCGGGCGAGCGCATCCTCGTCATCGGGCAGTACCTCGACCAGCTCGACCTGCTGGCCGGCGAACTCGGCGTGCCCGAGCTGACCGGCTCGACACCCATCGCCGAGCGCGAGCGCCTCTACCAGGCGTTCAGAGACGGCGACGAGCCCATTCTCGTGGTTAGCAAGGTGGCGAACTTCTCGGTCGATCTGCCCGAAGCAACCGTGGCCATTCAGGTCTCGGGGTCATTCGGCTCGCGGCAAGAGGAGGCCCAGCGCCTCGGTCGGCTGCTGCGACCCAAAGAGTCGGGGTTGTCGGCGAACTTCTACACGCTCGTCGCCCGCGACACGGTCGACCAGGATTTCGCCCAGAACCGCCAGCGCTTTCTCGCCGAGCAGGGCTACAGCTACACGATTCTGGATGCCCAGGCCCTCTCCCTCGCCAGCTGACCCCGCACAACCCGAGTTGATCAGGCTCCCAGCAAGCGTTCAGTAAACCCGCAGATAATGGAGTCATGACCGGACCCCGCATTCTCATCGTCGACGACGAGCCGAACATCCGCGACCTGCTCACGACCAGCCTGCGCTTCGCGGGGTTCGCCGTGCGAGCGGTGAGCAATGGCGCGCAGACCATCTCTGCCGTGCTCGAAGAAGAACCAGACCTCATCATTCTCGACGTGATGCTGCCCGACATGAATGGCTTCGGCGTCACCAAGCGGCTGCGCGCCGCCGGCTACACAGCGCCCATTCTGTTTCTGACGGCCAAAGACGACACCGAAGACAAGATCACCGGCCTCACCGTGGGCGGCGACGACTACGTCACCAAGCCGTTCAGCCTCGACGAGATCGTCGCGCGAATCAAGGCCATTCTCCGCCGCACCATGCAGGCCGATGAAGACGCCATCATCCGTGCCGGCGAGCTCACGATGGATCAAGACACCCACGAGGTGTTCGTGGCCGACACCGCCATCGAGCTCAGCCCCACCGAGTTCAAGCTGCTGCGCTATCTCATGCTGAACCCGAACCGCGTGCTCTCGAAGGCGCAGATCCTCGACCACGTCTGGGAGTACGACTTCAACGGCGACGCCGGTATCGTCGAGTCGTACATCTCGTACCTGCGCCGGAAGCTCGACCAGTACTCCGAAGAGTCGCTCATCCAGACCAAGCGCGGTTTCGGTTACATGCTGAAAGTCAGCAAGGTCTAGTAGCCTTGCACGACCGATGATGGCCGTAACCCCCTCCACATTCTGGAACTCGATCTCCCTTCGCACCAAGATCACCGGTGTGACGGTTCTGCTGCTGACCTTCGGCCTCATCGTCACCGGTATCGGTACCATGACCGTGCTGCGGTCGTACCTGCTGCAGCAGGTCGACTCGGGGCTGAGCGCTGCGTACACTGACCTGTCGCCCTTCCTCGGGCCAGGCGCCACCTCGCAGACCTTCAAGATCGACGACGTCGAATCGGCGCCGAAAGAGTACTACGTGGGCCTCCTCGGCCCCGACGGCTCGCTCGCTGCCAGCAACTGGGGCACGCAGACCGCCAGCCAGGAGCCCGAGGTGACCGGCCTCCCCCTCACTCCCTCGACCGACGAGATGGCCGCCAAGCCCATCTACTCGCTTGCGGCGACCGGCACCAAGTCGGAGTGGCACGCGGTCGTACGCACCATCAACTTTCAAGACGGTACCCAGGGCACCATCGTCATCGCAGCGTCTCTTGCGCGTACCGACAGCGTGACCACCACGTACCTCTCCATCTTCCTGGCGTTCGGCATCGGCGTGGTGGTGCTCGGCGCCATGCTCACGCGCCTGCTGGTGACCAGTACCTTCACTCCGCTTCGGGCGGTCGAGAAGACCGCCGCCGAGATTGCGAACGGCGACTTCAGCCAGCGCATGTCTGGGGCGACCCCCAACACCGAAGTCGGGCGGCTGAACCGCTCGCTCAACACCATGCTGAGCCGCATCGACAGCGCCTTCAACGACCGCGCCAAGACCATCGAACAGATGCGCCGTTTCGTCGGTGACGCCAGCCACGAGCTGCGTACCCCGCTGGTGTCGGTGCGCGGCTACGCCGAGCTCTACCGCATGGGCGCTCTGACCACGCCCGACGAGGTGGCAAAGGCCATGGATCGCATCGAGCGCGAAGCAATTCGCATGGGCGCTCTCGTCGAAGACCTGCTCGAACTGGCGCGCCTCGACGAGACGAAGCCGCTGAACCTCTCGCGCATCGATCTGGTGCCCATTGCTGTCGATGCGGCACTGGATGCCCGGGCATCCAGCCCCGAACGAGTGGTCTCGATCATCCTTCCCCGCTCCTCGCAGCTCGTCAGCTTCGCCCCCGCTGCCGACGCCGTCACGGGCGGACTGTACCCCGACGAGATCGCAGCGGCCGCCGAAGAGCGCGCCCAGGTCACCAACAACCTCACCGGCCCCATCGGGTTCGCCGGGGCGACGCTTGCCCGCCTGCGGGGCCGCAGACCGCGCGGCGACGCCGACGCAGCGGTGGGCATCACCCCCACCGAGGTGGGGCTGTCGTCATTCGACTCCGACGACCGCGAAGGCGTCGCGCCCATCGTGATGGCCGACGAGAACAAGATTCGGCAGGTGGTGGCCAACCTCATCGGCAACGCACTGCGTTTCACCGCGGCCGACAGCCCCATCGAGGTGTCGGTTCAGGTCGACGACGCAGCGCACACCGCCGTACTCGACATCATCGACCACGGCGAAGGTATTCCGCCGCAGATTCGCGAGAAGATCTTTCAGCGCTTCTGGCGCGCCGACTCATCGCGCACGCGCGAAACGGGTGGCAGCGGGCTCGGTCTCGCCATCGTCGCGTCGATCATCGCCGCGCACAACGGCACCGTCGAGGCCGTCGAGACCGCTGGCGGCGGCGCCACCTTCCGCGTCACCCTCCCCCCTGTCTCTTATACACATCTCCGAGCCCACGAGACG